>NZ_JAAGPQ010000039.1:0-74275 GCF_017104985.1 Paraburkholderia sp. Ac-20342
GCCGCAGGCGGTCGGCCTGCCGCCGGGGCCGCGCCGCCGCACGCCCGGTCTGCGGCGCGAGGAAGTCGCGCAACTGTGCGGCGTGAGCCCGACCTGGTACACGTGGATCGAGCAGGGCCGGCCCGTGTCCGCTTCCGCCGACGCGCTCGCGCGCATCGCGGTCGCGTTGCAGCTCTCGCGCGCCGAACGCGCCTATCTGTTCGAACTGGCCGCGCAGCGCGATCCGGCCGAGCCCGACCCGGCCGCCGCCGATGCCCCCGCCACGCTGCTGCAAACCGTGCAGCTCGTCAGCTCGCCGGCCTACGTGCTCGACCGGCAGTGGAATGCGCTCGCCTGGAACGAGCGCGCGGCCGAGCTGTTCGTCGGCTGGCTCGACGGCGCGCACGACCGCAATCTGCTGCGCTACACGTTCACCGAGCCGGCCGCGCGCGCGTTGATCGTCGATTGGGAAACGCGCGCGCGGCGGCTGGCGGCCGAATTCCGCGCCGACTCGATCCGCCATCTGAGCGATGCGCCGACGCACGCGCTGATCGATGCGCTGTCCGCCGCGAGCGACGAGTTCGCGCGTTACTGGGCCTCGCAGGACGTCGGCGGCCGCGAGGGCGGACGGCGCGAGTTCAATCATCCGCGCGACGGGCGCCTCGTTTACGACCAGATCACGTTCAAGCCCGCGCATCGCGAGGATCTGAAGCTGGTGGTGCTGGTGCGGGAGTAGGCTGGCGGCTGCCCGTCGCGGCGCAGCCTCAAGCGCGCGCCCATCGCCGCTGCGCCGTTCGCCGTGCTCCTGCCCCGTCTTGAGCGCCCACGCCCGGTGTTAAAATCGTCGTTTCTCCTCGCTGCGGCGCGGCCTTCGGGCCACTCAGCCAGGCTTGCCGTCAGCCGCTTTACCGCCCGATCAACGGCCGCTTCATTGCGGCCTGGTTTCCATTTAACTGCCGCTTAACCGCCCAACACCATGACGTCCCAATTGCACAAAAAAGGCGAAGCCTGGTCGGCTCGCTTCTCGGAGCCGATGTCGGAGCTCGTCAAACGCTATACGTCGTCGGTTTTCTTCGACAAGCGTCTCGCGTTCGTCGACATCGAAGGGTCGCTCGCGCACGCCTCGATGCTCGCCGCGCAGAAGATCATCTCCGCCGACGACCTCGCCGCGATCCAGCGCGGCATGGCGCAGATCAAGGGTGAAATCGAGCGCGGCGAGTTCGAATGGCAACTCGATCTCGAAGACGTGCACCTGAACATCGAAGCGCGCCTGACCGCGCTGATCGGCGACGCCGGCAAGCGCCTGCACACGGGCCGCTCGCGCAACGACCAGGTCGCGACCGACATCCGCCTGTGGCTGCGCGGCGAGATCGACCGCATCGGCGGACTGCTGACCGAACTGCGCACGGCGCTGCTCGACATCGCCGAGAAAAATGCCTCGACCATCATGCCGGGCTTCACGCACCTGCAAGTTGCACAGCCGGTCACGTTCGGCCATCACCTGCTCGCCTACGTCGAGATGTTCTCGCGCGACGCCGAGCGCATGATCGACTGCCGCAAGCGCGTGAACCGTCTGCCGCTCGGCGCGGCGGCGCTCGCCGGCACCAGCTATCCGATCGACCGTCACGCGGTGGCGAAGACGCTCGGCTTCGACGGCATCTGCGCGAACTCGCTCGACGCCGTCTCCGACCGCGACTTCGCGATCGAATTCACGGCGGCTTCCGCGCTCGTGATGACGCACGTGTCGCGCTTCTCCGAAGAACTCGTGCTGTGGATGAGCCCGCGCGTCGGCTTCATCGATCTGGCCGACCGTTTCTGCACCGGCTCGTCGATCATGCCGCAGAAGAAGAACCCGGACGTGCCCGAACTCGCGCGCGGCAAGACCGGCCGCGTGAACGGCCATCTGATGGCGCTGCTCACGCTGATGAAGGGCCAGCCGCTCGCGTACAACAAGGACAACCAGGAAGACAAGGAGCCGCTGTTCGACACGGTCGACACCGTTGCCGACACGCTGCGCATCTTCGCCGAGATGGTTGCCGGTATCACGGTCAAGCCCGACGCGATGCGCGCCGCCGCACTGCAAGGCTTCTCGACCGCGACCGATCTCGCCGACTATCTGGTCAAGCGCGGCCTGCCGTTCCGCGATGCGCACGAAGCGGTCGCGCTCGCGGTGCGCGTGTGCGCCGATCGCGGCTGCGATCTCGCGGACCTGACGCTCGACGAAATGCGCGGCGAATTGCCGAACGTCGCGCATCTGATCGGCGAGGATGTGTTCTCGTATCTGACGCTCGAAGGCTCGGTGGCGAGCCGCAATCATCCGGGCGGCACGGCACCCGAGCAGGTGCTGGCCGCAGTGAAGGCCGCGCGCGAAGCGCTGAAGTAAGCGATGTCCGGCGAGGCCGCGGGCGTGAGCTTGCGGTCTCGCGGGAATCCGCGTGCGGCATGGACCTGTATTACACGAACATGCAGCACGGACATGCAGAAGGCGAACCCCGCAGGCGGGTTCGCTTTTTTTTTCGCCTGCGTCTGGCGGACTCCACGCCAGCCACCGAAGCGGCAAGTGAGGCGGCCAGCGAAGACAAAAGAAAGCCCGCGTAAAGCGGGCTGAAAAGACTTCCACCGATGCCTCGTTGAAGAGGCCATCAAAGTGTAGGCGCGTTTGATCCATCGACCAATTCGCGGATATTTCCGGCCATTACATCGACGTGCCATACATCACACAGCGACCACGCAACGACCACGCAGCGGGTGAACGCCGATTGAATACCGGTAGTTTTTGACTACCATCGAATCAGGCCCTCTTCGCGCTGTTCCCCGACGATGCTTTCCCTCACCCCCGCCCTTCCGCGTCGCCGCGCGAGGCAATGCCTGCCACGCATCCGACGCTTGTCGCGCACGCCGCGCGTGCTGCTTGCCGCGCTGAGCGCCGCCGTGCTCGCCGGCTGCACGATCACCTCGCTGATGCCGCGCGAAACCGTCAACACGCCGCTCGCCGCGATCAACAGCGCGACGCTCGATCAATACCGCGACGCGGTCGCGCGGCGCATCGTCGAGCGCAATTCCTCGTATGTGCTGCAAGGCAAGCCGCAGGCGATGCTGCGCTCGCTCGTGGTGGTGTCGTTTACAGTCGATCGTAACGGACGCATCGTCGAGTCGTCGGTCTATCGCTCCAACGGCGACGACGAAGCCGAAAGCACGGCCCTCGCCACGCTGCGCCGCTCGGCCCCGCTGCCCTTACCGCCGGGCAAGCTGCTGAACAGCCGCGGTCAGCTCGAACTGTTCGAGGACTGGCTCTTCAACGACAACGGCAAATTCCAGTTGCGCGAGCTGGCCGCGCCGCAAGCGGAATCGCTTGAGTAGGCGTTTGCGCCGCGGTTTTGCGTCACTGCGTTTTGCTTTTCCGCGTCTTGCTTCTCCGTACTCTGCGCTACCGTGCCTTGCTCCGCGATGCATTGCGTCATCGCGCGTTGCCTCATTGCGCTTCACTTCGCCCGACGCCGCGCAGCATCGCGTACGACTACGACAATCTGCCGCCCCCGCCGGGTAGTGCGCCTGGTAGTGCGTCGCATCGCGCGCCGCCACAACCTTACGCCGCCATTGCTGCGCGCCGGCCGCGCTCGCTATAATTTCCGATCCCCTGCGCCGGCAGCATCCGGCATGGCTCACGCCGCCCGCACACCCGCCGGCGCGGCGGGCAAGCCCTCAGAATTTCAACACGGACACCGCGCGAGCGCATGCCGCCTGCTCCAGCAGCCGCATTGCGCCCCACGGCTTTACGACATAGGGAGACCTGCATGTCCATTTCGCCGATTTCCGCGGCTCAGCCTGCAAGCGGGCAAAACAGCAGCGCGCGAATCATCTTCGCGAGCTTTATCGGCACCGCGATCGAGTTCTACGACTTCTACGTCTACGCAACCGCCGCGGCGCTCGTCATCGGACCGGTATTCTTCCCGCATGGCTCGGCCACCGCGCAGGCGCTATCGGCGTTCGTCACGTTCGGCATCGCATTCGTCGCGCGGCCGATCGGCTCGTTCCTGTTCGGCCACTTCGGCGACCGCATCGGCCGCAAGTCGACGCTGGTGGCCTCGCTGCTCGTCATGGGCCTCTCGACCACGCTGATCGGCTTCGTGCCGGGTTACGACGCGATCGGCAGCCTCGCGCCGATTCTGCTGTGCATCCTGCGCTTCGGCCAAGGCATCGGCCTCGGCGGCGAATGGGGCGGCGCCGCGCTGCTCGCCACCGAAAACGCGCCGGCCGGCAAACGCGGCTGGTTCGGCATGTTCCCGCAATTGGGGCCGTCGATCGGCTTTCTCGCGTCGAACGGCCTGTTCTTCGCGCTCGCGCTGTCGCTCTCCGACGAGCAGTTCCGCAGCTGGGGCTGGCGCGTGCCGTTCATCGTCAGCTCGGTGCTGGTCGCGCTCGGCCTCTATGTGCGCCTGAAGATCGCCGAAACACCCGCGTTCAAGGCCGCCATCGAGCGCAAGGAACGCGTGCGCGTGCCGATCGCGACGCTGCTCTCGCAGCACTGGGCGCCCACGCTGCTCGGCGCGCTCGCGATGGTGGTCTGCTACACGCTGTTCTACAACGCGACGACGTTCTCGCTGTCGTACGGCGTCGGGTCGCTGCATATTCCGCGGCAGACGTTCCTCGGCCTGCTGTGCATCGCGGTCGTGTTCATGGCGCTCGCCACGCCGCTGTCGGCGCGCGCGAGCGACCGCTTCGGGCGCAAGCCGGTGCTGATCGTCGGCATCATCGCGGCGATCCTGTCGGGCTTCACGATGGCACCGCTGCTCGGCAGCGGCGAAACGCTGCTCGTGCTGCTGTTCCTCGTGATCCAGCTGTTCCTGATGGGCGTGACGTTCGCGCCGATGGGCGCGCTGCTGCCGGAACTGTTCCCGACCAACGTGCGCTATACCGGCGCCGGCGTCGCTTATAACCTCGGCGGGATTCTCGGCGCATCGGTCGCGCCGTATATCGCCCAGGTGCTCGCCGCGCACGGCGGCCTGCCGTGGGTCGGCGCGTACGTGTCGGTCGCCGCGGCCGTGAGCCTGTTCGGCGTGCTGTGCATGCGCGAAACGCGCGATGAAAGCCTCATGAAATGAGGCAATGAGGTCGCGGCGTGCATCGGCGGAAATGTTCTTCCGCCGATGCGCGTATGCCGTTTTTCTCATACTGCCCTTTCGTACTGCCTCGCGCATCGTGACTCATGCGCGGCTGTTTTGGCGCTGCCGCTTCATGCTGCTTCTGCGCGCCGACATCACCGCCGACGCGCTCACGCACCCGGCCTTTGCGGCGCCCTCTCCCCTCCGCCCTTGGCGGCAGGCGGCTCGGTAAATCCCCCGCCTTGTACGTCTTTTCGACGTGCCTATACTCCCTGTCATAACCCTACGAAAAACAGGGAGACTCGCATGAACCTCCATCTTCACAATGCCGAGATCGTGACGATCATCGCGCTGGCCTTGCTCGGCGCGTTGCTGCTCGCGCTGCGCTTTCGCCCGGCGAGCTGGAAAGGCATCGTCGTCGAGGCGCTCGCGGCGAACGCCGCGGCCATCGCCGCGGTCATCGCATTCGAAATGCTCATGGCCTGAGTCCAGACCCGAGCCGCGCATCGCGCTCAACGGTAGTAGTAGCCGTGATGGTAGTAGCCTCCGCCGCCGTAGTAATAGCCCGGCGCCGGTGCGATGACGCAGCCGCCGAGTGCCGTTGCGAGGACCGTGCCGGCAACCAGAGTCAGAATCAAGCGTTTCATGTTGTTCTCCATCGAGTCAGTTTGATTCGAGTCGAAGCCCCGAATGACCCGATTGAACACGATCCGCCCCCGCGTGAACGTTGCCATTTGTAAGGGAAAATCACCGCGGTGTTACAGAACCGGCGGGGCCGATTCACGCCGCTGAAACGTATTCGACAAGCACTTGTCACTGAAGCGCGAGCACGTCGATATGGCGAAAAACAACGCCTATACTGCGTTGAGCGCGTCGATGTCGCGCCGGCATAGCGGCTGCCCCGCCGAGCGCGCCTGCACGCGCCTCGGCAGCGATTTCAGACACGACAGCGGGACCTTGGCGCGCGGTATCTCGCGAGTTTGCGATGAGGCCCGATCGCATCGCGCATGCAGACGGAACCGCATGAGCGTGGTGTAAGAACGGCATGACCGCCGCCCTGGCGCCCAACGAAAAGCGACAGATTTAACAGGCGTGTAATCGATTCCGCTACGCCCGCGATTCCTCTACGCCCGTCGTTCCCCGACGCGGGCGTTTTTTAGAGGCGCGACGAGGCCATCCGGCTCGCAGGAGCGGATTGTGCGTCGCGCCTCACTTCTTTGGCGCAAACGTTTGCCAAACGACCCGGGAAAAACCGGCGGAATTCAGGCGGCAGCCGAATCGTCCTGCACCGCAAACGCGTCCGCGCCTGAGTGCACATAGTCGATCGCGTCGAGCGCCGCACTGATCGGCGGCACCGAGCGGCCGTCGCCGATCGAGGTCGAACGGAACGGCGCTTCGACGCCGCAATGCGACGGCGAGGTCGCCACGAAGATCATGACCGTGCGCTTCTGCAGCGCGTGCGCGAGATGGACGAAACCCGTATCCGTGCCGACGACGAGCGCGCACGCGTCGATCATCTGCGCGACTTCGGTCACGCTCATTTGCGGCAGCACGGTCGCGCCCGGCACTTGCGCCGCGATCTGCTCGGCCTCGGCACGTTCGCCAGGCGACCCCCAAGGCAGCACGACCTGAAAGCCGCGCTCGCCCAGCTTACGCCCCACCGCCACCCAATGACCGAGCGGCCACTTCTTGTCGTCCTTGGAGGTGGCATGAAAAAATGCCGCGACGGGCGCCTTGGTGCGCGCGAACGGCCGCGTGACCGGTTCGGGCAGACGCAGGTTGTAGATCGCCGGGCCGTCTACCTTGTAGCCGAGCGCCTCGCTCGCGCTGATGCGCATGCCATGCCATGCATTACCCTGGGGACGCGGACCGAAACGGCCCGTATACGCGAATGCGGCACCGCGCTCGCCCAGATCCTGGGATTGGTAACCGATGCGCTTCGACGAGCGCGCGAGAAACGCAATGATCGCGCTCTTGTAGACGCCGTGAATGTCGATGATGTAGTCGTAGCGATGCGCGCGCAGATCGGAAATCGATGCCCAGATTGCCTTGAAATCGCTCCAGCGGCGCGCTTTCTTGAACCGGCGCAGCGGCGCGCACAGCACGCGGTCGACGCCCTGGCTCCAGTGCACCAGATCCGCGAACGCCTCGTCGGCGGCCCAGTCGACCTGAACGCCGGGAAACGCGCGCTTGATATCGGCAACGACCGGCAGTGCCTGCACGATGTCGCCTAGTGAAGTGACCTTGACGATAAGGACTCGCTTCATTGAGGAACTGTTCGTTGTTCGAGATTCAAACCATTTTAGCTGACGATTCCGTCACACCCCTGCCAAACGCGCAACGGACACAGTCTGTCTCTTAATACCGTCTATTACACCGGGGGCGCGAAAAGTGTCGCCCCAGACTGTCCGCCCATGGCATTTCAAAAGGCTTTCCCAAATCCTGGGCCATGCGGTACGCCTTATACTCTTTCCTTTACGCCTGTCCGATCCCGCCCACCGCCAGCCGATTCCATGCCCCGGTCCTTCCCTCCCAGTCCATCCGTCCTCCTGCGCCGCGCGAAACGCCTGTGGCGGCAATACGGCATTTTCTGGCTCGGCGCGATCGCGGTCGGCCTCGTCGCGGTGCTGTACGCGCGGCTGATCGACTGGGGCTACGACGTGTTTCGCGGCGTGCAGCAACAGCATACGTGGGCGCCGCTCATCATCACGCCGGCGGTCGCGGCGCTCGCCGTGTGGCTCACGCGCACGTTTTTCCGCGGCGCCGAGGGCAGCGGCATTCCGCAGGTCATCGCAACGCTGCACACGAAGCCTGGCGCCTACGGCGCGCGGCTGCTCTCGGTGCGGCTTCTGCTCGGCAAGATCGGCGTGTCGTTTCTCGGGATTCTCGGCGGCTTCACGATCGGCCGCGAAGGACCGACCGTGCAGGTCGGCGCCGCGCTGATGTTCAATCTGCGCCGGCTCTATCCGCGCTCGAACGCGCAGATCGAACGGCAACTCGCGCTGGCGGGCGCGGCCGCGGGTTTGTCGGCGGCATTCAATACGCCGCTGGCCGGCATCGTGTTCGCCATCGAGGAACTGACGCGCAGCTTCGAAGCACGCGCGAGCGGTGTGCTGATTACCGCGATCATCATCGCGGGGGTGGTCGCGCTGGGCTTGAACGGCAACTACACGTATTTCGGCACGATCCAGATCGGCGCGCACTTCCCCGATCTGCTCGCGCTCGCGGTGCTGCTCACGGCGCTCGTCACCGGTATCGCGGGCGGCGGGTTCGGCTGGCTGCTGCTCAATACCGCGCGCTGGATTCCGGCGCCGCTGCGCCAGTTGCACGGCGAGCGGCCGGTCGCGTTCGCCGCGCTATGCGGCTTCACGATCGCGGTCGTCGGGCTGCTGTCGGGCGGCGCGACGTTCGGCAGCGGTTATGCGGAAGCGCGCGGATTGCTCGACGGACACGCGCAATCGATGTTCTATCCGTTCCTGAAGATGATCGCGCTGATCGGCTCATACCTGCCCGGCATTCCAGGCGGCATCTTCGCGCCGTCGCTGTCGATCGGCGCGGGTTTCGGCAATCTGCTGCACATGGTGTTCGACTCGATGCAATTGCCGATGCTGATTGCGCTCGCGATGGTCGGCTATCTGGCCGCCGTCACGCAATCGCCGATTACGTCGTTCGTGATCGTGATGGAGATGATCGACGGCCATGCGCTTGTGATTTCGCTGATGGCCACCGCGTTGATCGCGAGCCGCGTATCGCGTCTGTTTGCGCCGCCGTTGTACGAGTCGTTGGCGCGGCGTTATATGGCGCCGTTGCCGCAGCCTGCGCCCGCGCCTGAGGTGCCCGAGGTTGAAGTACCCGAGCCGACGGCGGAAGAAAGCCCCGAGGTCGATGCTGCCATGGCCAAAGCCGACGGCACTCACGGCGAGCAACCGGCAACGGACGCACAGGTGCAAGCCCCGGAGAGCGCAACTCGAAACACCGCGACGAATGGCGCTGCGAATGTCCCGGCAAACGGCGCTGCGAGCACCGTGGCGGACACCGCCGCGAACGCCGTCGCGCCAACCTCGACAGACCTCGCGAACGACGCCTCCGACACCCCGCGTCAATAAACCACGACGCGCGGCGCATGCACATACACCGGCCGCGCGGGGACGACGACGCAACCGGCCAGCATCACCGCGAGCGCTGCGAGCACGAGCAAATTCTTTTTCATCGGATAGTTCTCCACACTCCCAGGCGCGCGATCGCCGGCGCCTGTGTTATCGATCAAACGGGAAAATGCGCTGAAGACGCGACGCGAGCGGTATCGAACGCCGCCGCGTCGCCAATGCATGCGTTTTTGCGTGCGGCTTCGCGTTCGCCCATGCGTTCGCTGCCACGCACGCGACTGCGGTCGTTACGCCCAATGCCCCGCAATCCAGCGGTAGTTCGGACCATGCTCGACCCAGTGACCCGGCACCCAGTGATAGCCGACGCGTTCGGCCTGCCAGTGGCCGACGACCCACACGTAGCGGCCATGATCCCAGCGCCAGTGACCGTGATCCCACACGTAGCCGACCCGCGGCGCGGGCACGGCCTCGAAGCGGACCGGCGGCGGCGCGGACGGCGCGACGATGACGACTTCCTCGGCCGAAGCCGACGCCATCGCGGCAGCGCCGGCGGCGATCAGAACGGTGTTGGCAAGCAGCAGGCGAAAGGTTCTGTTCATGATCTCCCTCTTGGGTTGAACACCGGATGCGGCGTTACCGGTTTAATGCGCGAGGGCTCCGGGCGGCTGACGAGCCGCGTGTAACGGTGCACGCTGAAATGCAACGGATTATTTCGATCGGAGAATCGGGCGCGGCGAGCGCCGCCAGGGTCAGGCGGGAGAGAAGCGGAAAGCCGATGACCGAAGGAGTTTCAGCGAGACAACGGTGAGGGAAGACTCAGAGAGAAGGTCTGCACATGAGCATCAGCACGATGCGTCTACATGACCGCCGCATGTGCATGCCTATGCGAGCGCAAACAACAAACGGGAAGCAACAAACGAAAAGCGCCGCACAGCATCGCATTGAATCAACACGACACCATGCAGCGCATTTGCGGCGATACAAACCGGCCGCTCACCGGCGGCCAGGCAAACCCACCCGCGGAACGATCAGACCTGCGGTATTTCGATCTTGACTTCGAGCACCTCGAGATCGTCCTGACGCTCGAGACTCACACGAATATCGTCGTCGGAAATCTTCACGTACTTCGAGATCACGGCCACCAGTTCGCGTTGCAACGCAGGCAGATAATCGGCGGGCGCATGGCCGCCGGCGCGCTCGTGCGCGATGATCAACTGCAGGCGTTCCTTCGCTACCGACGCGGACTTCTTTTTCTCGCCCAGCAAAAACGAAAGAATCGACATTACGTGCGTCCCCCCTTACTTGGTGCCGAAGAGGCGCTGCAGCAGCCCGGGCTTCTGGTAATCGACAAAGCGGAGCGACTTCTGCTCGCCGAGGAAACGCGACACGACGTCCTTATAGGCTTCGGCCACATCGGTGCCGTCGAGGTGCACGGCCGGCAGACCCTGGTTCGACGCGTGCAGCACGGCTTCCGACTCGGGAATCACGCCGATCAGGTCGATGCGCAAGATTTCCTGGATATCGGTCAGCGAAAGCATTTCGCCTTCGTTCACGCGCTTCGGGTTGTAGCGCGTAATCAGCAGATGCTCCTTGATCGGCTCCTTGCCCTCGATCGCGCGCTTGGTCTTCGACGACAGAATGCCGAGAATGCGGTCCGAGTCGCGCACCGACGACACTTCCGGATTCGTCACGATCAGCGCTTCGTCGGCGAAGTGCATCGCGAGCAGCGCGCCCGATTCGATACCGGCCGGCGAATCGCAGACGATGTATTCGAAGTCCATCGCGATCAGGTCGTTGATGACCTTCTCGACGCCTTCCATCGTCAGCGCATCCTTGTCGCGCGTCTGCGACGCCGGCAGGATGAACAGGTTCTCGCACTTCTTGTCCTTGATCAGCGCCTGGTTCAGATTCGCTTCGCCCTGGATCACGTTGATCAGGTCGTACACGACCCGGCGCTCGCAGCCCATGATGAGGTCGAGGTTGCGCAGGCCGACGTCGAAGTCGATCACGGCAGTCTTGCTGCCACGCAATGCGAGGGCCGATGCAAAACTCGCGCTCGTGGTCGTCTTGCCCACGCCACCCTTGCCCGAAGTCACCACAATGATTTTTGCCATTACCCTTACCTTGTGTTCGTCAAATGCGTCAATTATGTGCGGCTTTTTTCCCGTGAAACGCGGTGTGCCGGACTACCCCCGGGGCAGCACGCGCGTCGCCTCTCTCAGGTGAGCCGCAACGGTTCGATCATCAGTTTTTCTTGTTCGAGCCAGATCTGCACCGGCTTGCCGAGCACGTCGGCCGGCAGCGGGTTCTCGGTCGTTCGATAGATGCCCGCGATCGAGATCAGTTCCGGTTCGAGACACGTGCAGAAAATGCGCGCGTCGTGATTGCCCTGCACGCCGGCCAATGCCCGGCCGCGCAGCGGCGCGTAAATGTGGATGTTGCCTTCCGCGATTACCTCGGCGCCGTAGCTCACGAGACCGAGCACGACGAGGTCGCCCTTGGCGTAGATGCGCTGGCCCGAGCGCAGCGGCTTGTCGATCACCATGGTTTGCGGCGAGGCGGCGAGCCGCGCGGATTCAGCGGCGGCCGCCGGGTCGAGCGTGGTGCCTACGCCAGCGGCAATGGACGCGGTGGCCGTGGCGGTTGCGGTGTTCGTCGCGGTATCTGCCGCAGTGCCTGCTGTCGCGCTTGCCACTACGCCGGCACTCACGTTTGCCGCCGTGCCCTCTTCGTCGCCCTGCTTCGCCGCGGCGCCGCGCCGGTCGCGCGCTTCGAGCAGCGGCAAGGCGGTTTCGGTCGCCCACGCTTGCGCCGCATGGGCGACCACGCCGACCGGCCGCATGCGCACGCTGTCGAGCAGTTGCGCGATGTCGGCGAGCGGCACGCGTTCGTTTTCGGCGAGACGCCGCACGTCGATCGCGACAACGTCGTTAGCGAAGAATTCGGGGGTCGCCTCGAAGCGTCGCGTCAGTTCGGCGCGCATCGCGTCGAGGTCGGTCGTTTTGACCACGAACATGAGCGTGTCGACAGAGCCGCTGCGAAGTTCGAAAAAAGGCGATTTCTTGGGCGACATAGCGTTCGGCAAAAAATTTTGCGTATTTTACAGGCGTACACGCGCCCGGCCAGTTTTTTTGCCGGGAGAATCTGCTGTCGCGCGCGTGGCGCGGCGCAGCGCCCGATACGCGCCGCCACACGTCTCGCGCAAGACATATCGCGCAAGACATGCGCGAACGACGGCAACACCGTGGCGCGGCCGCAATCGTGGACGAGACAAAAGAAATTGGCGCACCGGACATGCGCGCCGGAGACATCTCGAAGCAGCGCGACGCAGAGGCAGGCGGCCTGCTGGCACGCCGCTCGCCGCTACCCGTGCGTGTGCGAGGTGGCGCTCACGTGTCGCACCAGCAGGCTTTCGGCCTGCTCGGGCGCGCGCACGACGCGCCGGTGCTCGCCGGCGGGACCGAAGCCGAGCGCTTCGTAAAAGCGCATCGCGTTGCGGTTCGCGTCGGCAACCCATGCGTAGATTTCGGTGGCGCTCGCGCTCGCAAGCCAGTTGCTCGCGGTATCGACGAGCAGTTCGCCACCGCGCAGATGACGCACCGCCGGCGCCACCCATAGTTCGCAGACGAACGCGCGGCGCGCCGCGGTGTCCTCGAAATGCGCTTCGATCAGCCCGGCTGGATGACCCTCGGTGTAGAGAATGAAGGTGCCGACGGCCGGCGAAACCGCGTGCTCGGCCGCGGTGGCATCGAAGCTGGCGGCGTCGGCCGACAACGCGTCCTCGAGTGTCGCGCCGAAGGCATAGGGCGCCTCCCGCAGCGACGCAGTACGGAGTTCGCGAAAAACGGCGCCCTGCTCAGCGGTGATGCGGCGAACGGTCAGTGACGGACTCATGCAGACAAAAACCCCTTGAAACCCTAACGCGTAGCTTTAACCGAACCGGCACGCGAGTCAAATTATTATTGACCAGAACAGCCGCGCGCGCGACGTGTTCGCCTCGCATGCGAACCATGCAGGCCACTCTCGATACGGCCCGCATGCGCTGCAATCTGGCATGCGGCGCGCTCACGGCGCCTCGTAGCGGCCGGTGCCGTCCGGCCACGGTGTGAGCAGTTCGTAGCCGTCCTCGGTCACGGCAACCATGTGCTCCCATTGCGCCGAGAGCGAGCGGTCCTTCGTGACCACGGTCCAGCCGTCGCGCTGCACGCTCGTGCCGGCGCGGCCCGCGTTGACCATCGGCTCGATCGTGAAGACCATGCCCGGTTTCAGGCGCACGCCCTGCCCCGGCTGGCCGTAGTGCAGCACCTGCGGGTCCTCGTGATAGACGCGGCCGATGCCGTGTCCGCAGTAGTCGCGCACGATCGAAAAACCATCGCGCTGCGCGACCTTCTGGATCGCGTGGCCGACGTCGCCGAGCGTCGCACCCGGCTTCACCTCGCGCATGCCGGCGACCATCGCCTCGTAAGTCGTGTCGATCAGCTGACGCGCGACCGGGCTCGGCTGGCCGACGCAGTACATGCGGCTCGTGTCGCCGAAATAGCCGTCCTTGATGATCGCGACGTCGATGTTGATGATGTCGCCGTCCTTGAGAACCTCGTTGCGGTTCGGTATGCCATGGCATACCACGCTGTTGACCGAGGTGCAGACGGTCTTCGGAAAGCCCAGATAACCGACGTTGGCCGGAATCGACTTCTGCGTGTTGACGATGTAGTCGTTGCACAGCGCGTCGAGTTCGTCGGTGGACACGCCGGCCTTGACGTGCTCGCCGATCATTGCCAGCACGTCGGCCGCGAGGCGGCCGGCAATGCGCAGCCTCGCGATATCGTCGGGAGTCTTGTAGGTAATGGCCATGAATTCAGTCGATGTGGGTCGGATGGATTTCGAATGTTCGACGACGTCGTGCCGCCGCGAGCGAAGCGGCCGATCCTGCTCGCGCCAGCGGTCGATCGTGTCAATTGTACAGAGGATCGCGCGGCCCCCCTGGCAAAACCGGGCAAAACGACCTGCGCGGCGGTGAACCATTCGAGACGCGTCGTCGCGCCGGAGCCCGGAATAAATCAGTATCGCTTAGCAATCCGTTCGGCTTGCCGGGGCGGGCCGAGCATCTCGGCGACCCGCAGGCGGACCCACGGCGAGGTGCCTTAACTTCGCCACCAGGCCTAAATAGATCGCGTCGAAATGCCGTTATATGCCGTTATTCATTCCATTAGTGTCGTTTTGTTTCATTAAAGGAACGAGACGACGATTACGGCAACCCGAACGCTCCCTTCCGATGAAAAATCTCACGCTCAACGCACGCATCGCCGCCACGATCGCGTTCCTCGCCCTGCTGCTGATCGCGACCGGCGCGATCGGCATCGTCGGCATGGCCCAAAGCAATCGCGCGCAGCGCGACGCCTATGCGGTGCATTACGCGTCGGTCGTCGTGCTCGGCAAGTCCGGCACGGCGATGTCGCGCGCTCGCTACGGGCTCGACTGGGCGATGGCCAATCCGCACTCGCCGCAGCTTGCGATGCAGCTCGATCGCGCGAACAGCCTGCTCGTGGAATCCGACCGTCACTGGGCCGAGTTCCGCGCCTTGCCGAAGAGCGCCGAACTCGCGGCCCTCACCGCCGACCTCGACACGAAACGCAGTGCCGTGCGCCACGACGGCATCGACAAGCTGATCGAGGCGATCCGCGGCGGCGACACGGGCTGGATGGACGAAAGCCGCGCGCAGCACCTGATCGCGCTCTACAGCGCGATGAACGAGAGCCAGGGCAAGCTCGAAAGCTATCTCGACGCGCAGGCGACCGAGGCCGGCGCGCGCTCCAACGCGCTCTTTCGCGCGATGCTCGCGACCTGCGCGGCAAGCATCGTGCTGGCGCTTGCGGTCGCGTTCCTGAGCTGGCGCTCGCTGCGCCGCGCGATCATGACGCCGCTCGCGAGCGCGCTGCATCAGTTCGACGCGATCGCGGCGGGCGATCTGCGCACGCGCGCGGCGGCGCACGCGAACGACGAAATGGGTACGCTGCTGCGCGCGCTCGCCGCGATGCAGGCGCGTCTGCTCGGCACGGTCACGTCGGTGCGCTCGGGTTCGACGGCGATCGCCTCGGCCACGCAGCAGATCGCGGCGGGCAATCAGGACCTCTCGCAACGCACCGAGGAACAGGCGGCCTCGCTCGGCGAAACGGCATCCGCGATGGAACAGATCACCGCGACCGTGCAGCTCAACGCGAGCCATGCCGAGCAGGCCAGCACACTCGCGCGCGGCGCGTCGGACCTCGCCGCGCACGGCCGCGACGCGGTCGGCAGCATGATCGAAACGATGCGCGCGATCCACACGGGTTCCGCACAGATGACGGGCATCATCGGCACGATCGAGAGCATCGCGTTCCAGACGAATATCCTCGCGCTCAACGCGGCCGTCGAAGCCGCGCGCGCCGGCGACGAAGGCCGCGGCTTCGCGGTGGTGGCCGGCGAGGTGCGCAGCCTCGCGCAACGCTCGGCGGCCGCGGCGCGCGAGATCGGCGCGCTGATTGCCGATTCGACCTCGCGCGTCGAACGCGGCGCGGGCCTCGTCGAAGACGCGGGCGGCACGATGCAGCAGATCGAGGCGGCGATTGCACGCGTGACGGGCATCGTCGGCGAGATCGCGCAGGCTTCGCGCGAGCAGAGCGACGGGATTCAGCAGGTGGGACTCGCGATCACGCAGATGGACGAAGTGACGCAGCAGAACGCGGCGCTCGTCGAGGAAAGCGCGGCGGCGGCGGCATCGCTGGCGGATCAGGCGCGCGCCTTGAGCGAGTTGATGGAAGGGTTCAAGGTGGCGTGAGGGCCGCCGCCGCGGGACTCGAAACGCGGATTCGAGCCTCGTGGTGTGGGCCAGCCAGCCTCGACCGAGGCTGGCGGAATCAGCGGGCCTGCGCCGGGTTCGACGACGTTTCCAGGTTCGTTGCGAGGCCCATTTCCAGGCTTTCCTGGAGCAGCGAAACGAGCGGCGGGATCATGTGCTGAATTTCGGTCCGGTCGCCCATTACTTCGACTTTGATCGGCGGCAACGCAGGCCAGTTTCTCGACGCCGGCATGACCCGCATGCCGTCCCGCACCTGCGAGCGGCTCAGCACCGTCACCCCCAGGCCGCCAAGGATCGCCGCCTGCATGCCGCCCAGATTGCTGACCGTGCAGGTAGGGGTCCATTCGCGCCGCGCCGACGCGAGCGAGTCGGCAATGATCTCGCGATAGATGCAGGGCGGCTGCATCATGACGAGCTTCGCGGGATAGCGGGGTTCGTCGCGAAAACCGGCTCCGGCGACCCACACTAGCGGCTCGCTCCAGACGACCCGGCTACGCCGCGCCGACGTTTTGCCGACGACCCCAACGATGGCGACATCGAGCTTTTTCTGTTCGAGGGCTTTCAGAAGGTGCTGGCTCGAATCGGTCGTCAGTTCGAGCTGCACGTCACGGTAGAGACTCTTCAGGCGCGCGAGAAAATTCGGCAACTGCGCCTGTAGCAGATTTTCCGCCACGCCAAGCCGCAGAACAGACACGTTGGGCGGCTCGAATACTTCGCGCAGAAAGCTCTCGTATTGATCGAGCAGCCGCCTCACGGCAACCAGAACGCGCTCGCCGTCGCGCGTCAGCGTGAGCGAGCGGCTGGTCCGCTCGAACACGCGCATCTGCAGCGCCTCTTCGAGACGAAGAATTTTCTGGCTGACAGCCGATTGCGTGCGGCCGACCCGTTCCGCGGCGGCCGTGAAACTACCCGCCTCGGCAACGGCGACAAAAGCTCTCAGCAGGTCCATTTCGAGGTCGGGAAGTTTCATCTATCTATAAGTATCACTACTTGATCCTATAAGTCTTATTCGTTTGATTTCTTCATTATAGAGGCGGATATTACCTCATCACCTCGTTTTACTGGAGAAAAAATGAGCAAGCGAAATTCTGTTTCGATCGTCGAGGCTTTCTGGCGAGAAGTATGGCAAGGCAAGAATCCCGAGGCCGCCGATCGGCTCGTCGCGGAAGACTTTGCGATCACGTCGGGCGGCACGGTAATCGGCCCTCGCGAAACGTTCAAGCAGTGGGTCGGCGCGTTCCTCACCTCGATCGACGACTTCAACTTCGAAATCGTCGAGATGTTTCAGAACGAAGCGGGAGACCGTGTCGCGACCCGCTGGGCGGTCACGGGCAAGAACAACGGCGTGATGGGCGCCGAGCCGTGCGGGTCGCCGATTTACATGACCGGGACCGCGGTGATTCATGTCCGCGAAGATGGGTTGCTTCAGCACAACTGGGTCGAGCGTAATGCGCTGGAGGTGCATCGGAGCCTGCTCAAGCGCGCAGAGGCGAGCTAGACGCGTGGTTCGTGTTTGTGCTTCGTTTTGATGAGGCGGTCTCTGGTTTCCAGCAGTTTTTAAACGCAACACCACCTCGAATCGAGCAAGGTGATGCGCCAGGAACTGGAGACTAAAAAGCAAAAACCCCGTAAGCCTGAGGCTTACGGGGTTTTCTAATTTGGCGGAAAGGGTGACGGCCATTTTGTAGTTTCACTACGCATCGATTGATTTCGTCCCGTATCTTCAAACCCTTATGTATCAAGGCATTGAGCGGATTTTGTGTATCGACTCGGTTCAGCCAACCTCATCCAATCTCATGTTCTATGATGGGCTAAGTGATGGGCTAAAAGGAGCAAGTGATGCTCACCGACCGACAAGCAAGATCCCTCCAACCCGGCGACAAACCCGTCTCCGACGGCAAGGTAACGGGACTGATGCTGTTCCCGACGCAGCGCGGTAGCAAATGGACATTGCGCTTCACCAGCCCAGTGACTGGCAAACGGCGTGACGCTGGGCTGGGTTCCTATCCCGAAACTTCGATTGCCAATGCCCGAGAGAAGGCGCTCGCTATGCGCCGCGTGATCGCGAGCGGAGCTGACCCCATCGATACCCGCAAGCATGAGCGAGCCGTCGCCCGTGTCGCCGCCGCGGCGCTCACGTTCGAGAAAGCCGCGCGGGACGTTCACGAGGAACTGTCACCGGGCTGGCGCAACGAGAAGCATGCCGCGCAATGGATCAGCACGTTAGAAACCTACGTGTTCCCCAAGATCGGCGCGAAGAAACTCGATTCGATTACGCCAACTGACTGCGCCGATGTACTGCGACCGATCTGGCTGGAAAAAAGCGAGACGGCTAGCCGGACACGGCAGCGCATGCATGCCGTGATGCAATGGGCCTGGGCACACGGCCACATCAGCGCGAATCCCGTCGGCGTTGTGGATCACATTCTCCCGAAGCAGGCACCGCGTAAGAGCCATCAACCAGCCATGCCTTGGCGGGACATTCCGGCCTTCGTCAAAGCACGGCTTGGCAAGATCGATGTCGAAGATACATCGCTGTCAGCCTTGATGCTCCTGATCCTGACAGCCGTACGCAGCGGTGAGGTTCGCGGTGCGGTCTGGGATGAATTCGATCTGGATGCCGGCATCTGGACAATTCCGGCTGAGCGTATGAAGGCTTCCATCTTGCATCGCGTGCCACTGTCACCGCCGGCCTTGACACTCATCAAAGCCATCAAGGAACAAAAGCTGGACAAGACGCTCGTGTTTCCATCGCCACGTAAAAAAGTCTTGAGCGATATGGCACTTACGGCCTTTTTGCGCCGAGTTAAGGCTGGAAGCGAGACGCCGGGACGTGTGGCGACTGCCCACGGTTTCCGGTCAAGCTTTCGGGATTGGGCCAGCGAGAACGGTTATGCGCGCGATCTGGCTGAGCGGGCACTGGCGCACACGGTTGCCAATCAGGTCGAAGCGGCTTATCACCGTACCGATTTGCTCGATCAACGTCGGCCTATGATGGACGCTTGGGCGAAGCAAGTCATGTCGGCGACCAAGCAGGGTTGACGCTTTCCGCCCGGTTCTTGAGCATGCAACGACTTTATCCGAGGTGCGTATGGGAATTTTCGGATCATGGAGTCAGGCACTGGTCGGCAAGCCCTGGATTCGGCTGGATGACGCTGGAATCGTGCTGGCGGGTGGTTCGCCTCGGACCGGTGCCCGACGCGGCGCGGAATTCGAGATAGACAAGGCGCACTGGCTGTCGCTCGTGGTCGATGCGATTGCGCGCGGCGTCATCGCGGCGACTGAGCACGACAATACTCGGTATGTCCGCCAGGCGGATCTGCGGCGCTGGTGCGAGGCAAGCGGCACACCCTGGAAGATCCCTCACCACGCGGGCGAAGATGAACCCGATCCGCCGAAACAGTCGGCTGCGTCGGCGGAGATCGAACTTTCATCTGCCGGCATCGATCAAGCCGAACCCCGAGAACGGACCAGTCTGCTGATTCTCATCGCCGCTGCGGCCCGTGCAAAGAGCCTCGATGCGGCCGCACTCGAACAAGCCACCCAGGAACTGGGCACGCGCCTCTCTCGCCGCACCATCCACAAATATCTGGCCGCTGTTCGGGATGTGCTGGAACGCCGTGGCGGCGAGCGCGATTGATTAACCGGAAATAGTCCGGGAATAGCCGTCTCGTTGCATCGTGACGACGGCCGTTGCGACCCGCAACTCCATGACCCGCGATGAAATAGCGTGGATTTCGCTATTTCACGGTGCAACTGCACCAGCTTCCAGCTGAAACCGCCCACCCTGAGTCACATCACGACAGCACGGCATTGTGCCGTTCCGGTCGTGCTGATCACTCAGGAGCAGCCATGAACCAGCCTTCACATCCTTCCTCGCTGTCGTTTGCCCTCGAACAGTTCGACCGGCTGCCAGATTCGGCTCGTGTCGATGTCCGGACTGTTGCCGGCCTGCTCGGTATTTCCGTGCCGACCGTCTGGCGGCATGTTCGCACCGGCAAATTGCCCTTGCCACGCAAGATCGGTGGATCGACCCGGTGGTTAGTCGGCGAACTGCGCAACGCCTTGGGGGATCACGCGGCATGAATCACATCCCCTTTTCGGCTGGTCGGCTCGACCAGCGTATCGAGTTCCGCCTGAGTGCCCAGCACGCGCTGCTGCTCGCCCGACACTGTGACCGGATCGGCATGCGACAAAGCGAACTGCTGCGCCGCCTGGTCGAACGCGAAATCGGTATCGAACCGGTCGATCCCGCACGCTCCACGCTCGATCCTCGCGACGACGATACCGAAACCCCGGAATATCGGCGCAGCCGGGTCGAGTTGAGCCTAACTGATGCCGAACTGGCTGCACTCGATGCCCACGCGGCGGCAGCCGGTTACACGTCCCGTAGCCGGTTTATTGTCTCGACCATCCGCTCCGCACTCTCAGGCACACCGCAGTTGCTGGCCGATGATCTGGATGCGCTGCGCTCGGCAAACGTAGAGCTAGCGGCGGTCGGTCGCAACCTGAACCAGATTGCACGCTCGTTGAATGCCCATCGCTCGGTTCACATGACAGCGATTCAAGCGGCGGTCGGCGACGTAGCAACGGCCGTTAAAACGCTCAATCGCACGATAGGCGATCTGCTGGCGTCGCCCCGGCGACGCTGGTGGATGCGGGAACGGTCATGACCTCCCGTCAGACCGTGGACGGACTTCTGCTCGAATGGGGCGACCGTCTGTTTTACGGAAAAGTCCGCCCCCGTGCTGCGCCACATCTCTGGCGTGGTAGTGCCATGCGTGCGCGACGTTCGGCCAATGACGTGCGGAGCGCGATTGCCCGGACGGTACGGCGCGCGCCCGAGGTCGTCATCACGATCACGTCGCGCAAGAATTCGGGGCGGGGCATGGCCTATATCCGGGCGCATCTGGATTACATCACTCGAAACGGTGAGATCGACCTTGAAGATCGCGAAGGTAGTATCTGGCGTGGTAAGCAGGATGTTCGCGAGTTTGCGGGCTGGTGGCAGCAATCCGGTGCCGGTGGTTCATCGATTGCGGAAGTCGAACGCCACCAGGAGGCGATTAATTTGGTCTTCACGATGCCAGCGGGCACCGATCCGATTGCGCTCAAGGATGCGGTTCGGCAGTTTGCCGCCAATGAGTTCGGTGATAACTACGAGTATGCGTTCGCGCTGCACACCGACAGTCCGCATCCGCACGTACACCTGGACATACTTACGCGCGGTCGTGACGGGAAACGGCTGTATCCAAGACCGCATTTCCAGCGCTGGCGTGAAGAGTTTGCGCAGGAATTACGCGAGCACGGTATCGACGCCAATGCCACATCCCGGCAGGTTCGTGGACAGCACAAGCGTTATGCACGGCAGGCGGATTATCACCGGCGCAGGCGAACCGGTCTGCCTCAACGGCCGTCCAGGGTCGATCTGGCGATGGCCAGGAAAGCCCATGCGGAACCGCTGCAAGCCTGGCGTGCGGTGGCCATCGCATTGGCCGAATCCGATGAACCAAACGACCGGCGGTTATCGATAGAGATCACCCGGTTTGTGACCGCCATGCCCATTATCAAGGCACAGCAGGTCGGCACGGGATCGGTGCGGGAACCTGACGAATTACCCGATGACCGGCCAAAGAAACGGACGCTCACGCCGGAGCAGCAGACCGCCATCTTGCAATTCGTAGAGCGCTGGCACCGGGCCATCGACCAGATGGCAGCTCGTGACCCATATGCCAGTCGCGCGGAACTCGAAGCGAAACTGAAGCAGATCAACCACACGGCCGCGCAACAGATCGACGCTTTGCGGAACTACGCCTTCGTGCGCGAACACGAGGCCGGGCTAAATCAGGCGCGGCGCACAAAAACACCTGACAGAGGGGACTTCGACATGACGCGATAGACCCTGCTCAACGCGATTGCCGGCCATGTCCGGCAAAACCCCGGCGAAGCCGCATTCCTGCCTTAGGGTAACTCAAGCCTTTGTCGTGCTTTGCCGTTTTGTCGGTTCGCATGCCGTGAATACACTGGCGATCATCGATCGCTCCGGCACATCAGCATACCGAACGACATCAAACGCCGAATATCAACGCCATCTAAGGGAAGGAGAACATCATGTCCAACGTCACGCATACCGATACCCGTAGCGATACCCTCACGAAGCCATCCCGCCAACGGAAGCATGCCTATACGCGCGAGCAATGGGATCAGGCCAGTCACGCGCTCGATCATCTGCTCGAACAGCCCGCTCCCATCAATCGATCGCCACTCGCGACAGAAATCGTCACATTGCTGCCAAAGATCCGTGCGCTGCGTGCAAAAGGCCGGTCCTTCGGTGAAATTGTCAAAGTGCTTGGCGTGTGCGGGATTTCGGTCAGCGAAGCGACTTTACGACGTATCGAGCAACAGCATGCCAAAAGAAAAGATTCGCGAACCGCGCCACACACGCTGGCTCGATCCAATTCGCCGCGATGCTAAAGAGTGATCGCCCAACCTTCTCGATTTCGTCTATCGTTGCAGCATCTCGCGAATTCGATCCCGGCGGTATAGTTATCAGCAAACTTCACTCGAAAGCCGACGCGATTTACATTAATAGAGACATGCACGCGCGTGAATCTGATGTGTAGATCGTCAACTATATTTACCGGTCGGCTGGGGTAATTGTCGCCGCCCAAGCTAATTGTCTTCGTCTACTGATGGCAAATCACAGGCGTATTCTGCGCGGATCATTTTTCAGGGCTGCATACAGTAGTGCGTCTGAGTTTGACTCGGGATTGTGATAGATTTTCGTCGTACGAAAATCCGCGGAGGCAGCGTGACCGAGAAAGCGATCATTTGCCAGGGCGACACCACGTCACATGGTGGAACGGTCCTGGAAGGCGAGCCGACCGACACGGTCGATGGCAAGGCCATTGCCGGCGTCGGGCATATGGTGAGCTGCCCCAAATGCGGCGGCGTGTTCCCTATCCTGCCGATTACCCGTCGCTACCCGCACAGGATTCACGGACGTGAGACGGCTGTCGAAGGCATGCGTACGGCCTGTGGCGCGGTGCTGATTGCATCACAACATAGCGCCACTATTAGTGACGAAGGCGTGGAGTCCTACGGCAGCGCTGCTGCGATTGCTTCGGCGACTGCAAGCGGAGCCTCCTTGGCGCCGTCGCAGACCCTCTGCCTGGAATGCCTGAAGGCAGCGGCCGCGAACGGCTCGACCATGGTGCCTAGGGAATAGCCGGATGAGTACTTCAAACATCGAGGTATTCTATGCCGAGCGCAGCCGGGAGATCAGCAACCCTACCCGGGTGTATGCGCTGGTCGATGGACTGCTGTATGGCGAGGCGAACGGTGGGCAGGTACCCGAGCGCTCCGAACAATGTATTGCGCTTTTCGACGGTACGCCGGATGCGTCACTGGCCGACGCTGGCCCCTGGCTGATCGACTATGCGGCCGCACCAGGGACGGTGCGGGGTGCGCTCGCGGCGCAGGCTGCCGGGTCGACCGGCGTCTCCTGGCTGATCAGCGCCTATCAAATCGCGGCCCTTGCCGACAACCTTCGCGACAACCTCGACGTACGCCTTCCCGACGGCCGGCCGGCGCTGCTGCGCTTCTATGACGCTCGCCTGATGCCCTCCCTGGCCGAAACGATGTCGTTTCATCAGCGGATCCAATTTATGGTGTTTGCGTTCCACTGGCTGGTGGAGATCGACGGAAAACTGTCGGAGATCGGCAAACATGCTTGAACTATCGACCGAACAGGTGACGGCGCTTGCTCAGCTCGAAGCAAAGCGGTATGTCGAACAGGTGCGCCAAGATCTGGTGGCCGAGAATCCCCAACTGGCCAAGGATCAATCGCTGGCGTCGCGGCTGTGGCAGGCCTATGGTGCCGCTCGCCATTTCGGCATCGCTTCAAACGACAACGTGGCTGCTTTTCTCAGGCTCGAAGCCTACGTGCCTGGCTTCTGCGAAAAGCCCGCAACGCGTTCATGGATCACTCGACCAGGCCGGTCTCCAGATGAACGTTTCCATGACTATCTGCGCGTGATTCGGTGGCGCATCGACAATCCGGGATTCAAGGGAGGGATGATCCATGGCGGGACTGGCGGTACCACTAGTGGAGGGAGCAGCGACGGAGCTGGGTCCGGTTCTGACTCGCGTTGGCGCCGCTTTATTGGGTGGAGGCGCGGCGGCGGGAGCGGCCAGCCTGTCTAGCGATTCGAGCAAGACCGATAGCAAGGCGACGCCGGCTGTTCGCGCTGTGCCGCGCACTGGTGAGAAGTGCAAGAAGTGTCCGCCTGAGGCTGGCACCAAGATTCGACGGAATCATGGCCCGAACTGGGACTCCTATCGATACCAAGCCCACATCACGGGGTTTGCATTCGACGAAGCAGAATGCCGATGGAGTGAGGAGTGGCAATGGGAGGGGATCGATTTTGATGGGTTCGTACCTGGCGAATGTCTCTTGCAGGAGGCGAAGGCCAACTACGATCAGTTCATCGACGGGTCAAAGAAGAACTCGGACAAATGGTTCACGGGCTTTGACAGGTTGGAGGTTCAGGCCGGCGACCAGGCGGAGGTAGTGCACGCGAACCCGCCATCCAAGTTGCGATGGTACTTCCAAACCCCACTAACCCAGAAGAAAATGGCCCCGATGCTTGCAAGCGTGGGAATTCAATCAGTTCTTCAACCCTGAGCGATCATGGAAATTAGGGCACTCTTCCGAGACGGTTCGATGACGTCTCGTGATTACCAGAAAATGCTGACCGTGGAATCTGCGGTGGTCGCTGCCATGGCTGCAAGAGATCCAGCTATGGCCTACGAGAACTGGCGCCTGAAAGGCGACTCGCTCGAGGAGGCCAATCTGTACCCTGCTTTTAAAGCCGATGGCGAGGCGACAACTGCCGCCATTGCAGTCCTCACGGAAAGCACCCGCGAGAAAAAGGCGCGCAGATCCTATGCTTCCATTTGGAATAGCGCGGCTGAGGATGGTGCCGGAGCGGCAATCTCCTGCCATGTTTCAGACAGTAAGGTTTTGGCCGACCGGCTCACTGTTGACGTGGATGCTCCGCGAGTTTGCAAGTCGATGGATGACATGGTCGACTTGGTTCGTGCCGTGATAGCGGTCCTTCACCCGCAAGTTGTCACCGTAGCGCCGCAAGGGTATTTCGAGAAGCAGGTATTTGACGACAAGCCTGGCGTCGGTTGGATGCTGTATCTCCCTACAGTCCTCACTGTGCAGCAGGTGCCAGAAGCGCGAGCGCTGATCCCTGTACCGGGCCCGGGCAAGAATCAAACAGGGACGATTGTTGTCAGCGTGATTGATGAGGTATTTTCGGTCGAAAACCCTGAGCACGTCGAAATTGCGAACCGGATTGAGATCCGGTTGGTTGATCAAGATCTACTACCGACGTACGCGAGTATCTAAGCATCTGTTGCAAAACATCCACGCCGATATTGATTGCGCGCCGACAATGCGAGCGCATGGATAATTTAGATCGACAAACCAATTGATGGGCTAGCTGATGGGCTGAAAAACAAAAAACCCCGCAAGTCATTGACTATGCGGGGGTTTTTGATTGAATTTGGCGGAAAGGGTGAGATTCGAACTCACGGTACGGTATAACCGTACACTGGATTTCGAGTCCAGCGCATTCGACCACTCTGCCACCTTTCCGGGTATTCCAACTCGCAGTGCGACTTCAACTTCCTGCTACTGCTTCGCCAGATCCAAGCGGGTCGTTGCTTGGGAGAACAAGATTATAGAACAGCTCGAGCCTGTTTTCCAAGCCCTTCGCCGAAAATTTTTTTAGAAAAGCCCGACAGGCGGGCAGGCAGCAAGCCGTTGCGGCGCAATCGAACCACACGACGACGCCGAACGACACGCCACTCACAACAGCTGCACCAGCCGATCACGCACTCAGGCCGCCGGCACTTCCAGCCGCTCGACGCCGCCGAGGTACGGACGCAGCGCCGCCGGCACCGTCACCGAACCATCGGCGTTCTGGAAGTTCTCGAGCACGGCCACGAGCGTGCGACCCACCGCGAGCCCCGAGCCGTTCAGCGTATGCACAAGTTCGGGCTTGCCTTGCGCATTGCGATAGCGTGCCTGCATGCGCCGTGCCTGGAACGACTCCGTGTTCGAGCAGCTCGAAATCTCGCGGTACGTGTTCTGCGCGGGCAGCCACACTTCGAGGTCGTAGGTCTTCGTGGCCGAGAAGCCCATGTCGCCGGTACACAGCGTGATCACGCGATATGGCAGTTCGAGCTTCTGCAGAATCGTCTCGGCATGGCCGACCATCTGTTCTAGCGCATCGTACGACGCTTCCTGGGCGACGATCTGCACCATCTCGACCTTGTCGAACTGATGCTGGCGGATCATGCCGCGTGTGTCGCGGCCATACGAGCCCGCTTCCGAGCGGAAGCACGGCGAATGCGCGGTCAACCTGATCGGCAGTGCGTCCGCTTCGACGATGCTCTCGCGCACCGTGTTCGTCAGCGAAATTTCCGAGGTCGAGATCAGATACTGCGTCACCGTGTTTTCGCCGCCGCCCTTCTCGACGCGGAACATGTCGTCCGCGAATTTGGGCAACTGGCCGGTGCCGTACAGGATGTCCGGATTCACGATGTACGGCGTGTAGATCTCGGTATAGCCGTGCTGCTGCGTGTGCGTGTCGATCATGAACTGCGCGAGCGCGCGATGCAGCCGCGCAATCTGCCCGCGCAGCATCGTGAAGCGCGCGCCCGACAGCTTCGCGCCGGTCTCGAAGTCGAGGCCGAGCGGCGTGCCGACATCGACGTGATCCTTGACCTCGAAGTCGAACTGACGCGGCGTGCCCCAGCGGCGCACTTCGACGTTGTCCGCTTCGTCGCGGCCCACCGGCACGCTCTCGTGCGGCAGGTTCGGCACGCCGAGCAACAGGTCCGACAGACGCTTCTGGATCTCGTCGAGCTTCACGGCCGACGCCTTCATCTCGTCGCCGATGCCGCCGACTTCGGCCATCACCGCCGAGGTGTCCTCGCCGCGTCCTTTCATCGCGCCGATCTGCTTCGACAGGCTGTTGCGGCGCGCCTGCATTTCTTCGGTGCGGGTCTGGGTGTCGCGGCGTTCCGCTTCGAGCGCGGCGAAAGCCGCCACGTCGAGGGTATAGCCGCGGTCGGCGAGGCGCTTGGCGACGCCGTCGAGGTCTTTGCGCAGCAGCTGGATGTCGAGCATGGGATGGGACGGGTGTTCGTTGTATGAAAGCGCGATTTTAACGCACCGGCACGGGCGGCCGGAACGTCCGGAAAGCGAGGCGTGGCGCGCGGCTCACCCCTTCTTCGCCTTGTTCTCCGCGCGCCACTGCGCATCGAGATCGGCAAGCCGCGCGAGCTTCTCGCCGATCTTGCCTTCGAGCCCGCGCGGCGTCGGCTGATACCAGCGCGGATCGCGCATGCCGTCCGGCAGATAGGTCTCGCCGGCCGCGTACGCATCGGGCTCGTCGTGCGCGTAACGGTAGTCGTGGCCGTAGCCGAGTTCCTTCATCAGCTTCGTCGGCGCGTTGCGCAGATGCACCGGCACCGCGCGCGACTGGTCCTTGCCGACGAAGCGCCGGGCCTCGTTGTACGCGTTGTATCCGGCGTTCGATTTCGGCGCGACCGCGAGATAGATGATCGCCTGCGCAAGCGCGAGCTCGCCTTCGGGCGTGCCGAGCCGCTCGTAGGTTTCGGCGGCGTCGAGCGCGATGCGCGCGGCACGCGGATCGGCGAGACCGATGTCTTCCCACGCCATGCGCACGATGCGCCGCGCGAGATAGCGCGGGTCCGCGCCGCCGTCGAGCATGCGGCAGAACCAGTAGAGCGCGCCGTCCGGACTGCTGCCACGCACCGATTTATGCAGCGCGCTGATCTGGTCGTAGAATGCGTCGCCGCCCTTGTCGAAGCGCCGCAGGTTTTCGGCGAGCGCACTGCCGAGCAAGGTGCCGTCGATCTCGCGGGTCTTCTGCTGTGCGGCCGCGCGCGCGACGATTTCGAGGTTGTTCAGCAGCTTGCGGCCGTCGCCGTCGGCGGAACCGATCAGCGCGGCGCGCGCTTCGTCGGTGAACGTGAGGCCGCCGAGTTCCTTCTGCGCGCGTTCGAGCAGTTCGCGCTGCTCGTCGTCGGTGAGGCTCTTCAGCACGTAGACCGCCGCGCGCGACAGTAGCGCGCTGTTGACCTCGAACGACGGGTTCTCGGTCGTCGCGCCGACGAATACGAACAGCCCCGATTCGACGTGCGGCAAGAACGCGTCCTGCTGGCTCTTGTTGAAGCGATGCACCTCGTCGACGAACACCAGCGTCTGATGCCCGTTCGCGCGATGAATCTGCGCGGTCTCGACCGCCTCGCGGATATCCTTCACGCCCGAGAGCACCGCCGAGAGCGCGATGAACTGAGCATGAAACGCATCGGCCATGAGCCGCGCGAGCGTAGTCTTGCCGACGCCGGGCGGCCCCCAGAGGATCATCGAATGGGCTTCGCCGGATTCGAACGCGACCCTGAGCGGCTTGTTCGGCCCGAGCAGATGCGCCTGGCCGATCACTTCGTCGATATTGCGGGGCCGCAGGCGTTCGGCGAGCGGAACATTGGCACGGGTTTCTTCAAACATGACGTTTTGGGGATAATCTCGGCTTTCCGGGCTTTTCGAGGCTGTGCCCCGGCCCTTGCGGGTTCTTCCCGGGCGCGGTCCGCGAGAACGCGGCGGCCGGCCGGACAAGCGCAACGCCCGCCGGCCAGGCCACGGGCAACGTCCTGCATTATGACAGCGACGGCGTCCGAGCGAAGGCCGGGTGTCGCGGAGCCGGCGCATCGGTTCGCGCAAGCGGCGTATCGCGTGGGCGCGGGCGAGGCATGCCGGAGGGGAGCGCCGGAGTAAATCGCGGCGTGGATAACCGGCAAGGCGATACGGCACAGCGATACGGCAGAATGCCGGGCCCGAAGCGCGGCAAGCGGCATCGGCCAAGCTCGGCAGAACGACAGGCAGCGACACCAACAGGAACAGACATCAGATGGCACAAGAACCCCTCGCCGGCGACACCGGCTCCACCTACGCGCCGCTCACGCCGGTGCCCGACGCGCGCCGCGCCTTCCGTACCGGCGACGCATTCGCGCTCTGGTTCTCCCTCGGCATCGGCCTGCTCGTCGCGCAGGCGGGCGCACTGCTGGTGCCGGGGCTATCGCTGCCGCACGCGCTCATTGCGATCGCGCTCGGCAGCGTGATCGGCGTCGTGCTGCTCGCGCTCGTGGGCGTGATCGGCACCGACACCGGGCTCGCGGCGATGTCGTCGCTGCGTCCGACGCTCGGCGTGCGCGGCGCGTCGGTGCCGGCCGTGCTGAACATGGTGCAGCTGGTCGGCTGGGGCTCGTTCGAGGTGATCGTGATGCGCGATTCCGCCGACGCGCTCGCCAAGCAGGCATTCGGCCTGTCGATGCCGCTCGTCTGGACCGTGCTCTTCGGCGCGCTCGCGACGCTGCTCGCGGTCAGCGGGCCGCTGTCGTTCGTGCGGCGCTTTCTGCGCAAATGGGGCATCTGGCTGCTGCTCGCGGGCGCCGCATGGCTCACGTGGAACCTGCTCGCGCGCCACCATCTCGCGGACCTGATGCAGCGCCCCGGCACGGGCGAGATGTCGTTCGGCGGCGCAATCGACCTCGTGGTCGCGATGCCGCTCTCGTGGCTACCGCTGATTTCCGACTACACGCGCTTCGGCCGCCGTGCCGGCGAGACGTTTCGCGGCACGCTGTACGGCTACGGCATCGCGAACATCTGGTTCTATGCGCTCGGCGCGATCTACGGTCTCGCGGCGGGCGGCGGCGACGCGCTGCTGACGAGCGCGCTCGCGCAAGCAGGTGGCGGCTTTGCGCTGCTGCTGATCCTGATCGACGAAATCGACAACGCATTCGCCGATATCCACTCGGCCGCGGTGTCGACCGGCACGTTCTGGACGCGAGCGAGCGTGCCGCTGCTGTCGGCCGCGTTCGGCGCGCTCTGCACGATGATCGCGCTGCTCGTGCCGATGGCGAAGTATCAGAACTTCCTGCTGCTGATCGGCTCGGTATTCGCGCCGCTGTTCGGCGTCGTGCTGATGGATCACTTTATCGTGCGCAAACGCCGCATCGACGCCACGGTGCTCGCCGACCTGCGCGGCCGCTACGGCTTCTCGGGCGGCTGGCATCTGAGCGCGTTCGTCGCGTGGGCGATCGGCATCGCCTCGTACCAGGTGATCAATCAATGGCTGCCGAATCTCGGCGCAACACTGCCTTCGCTGGCGATCGGAGCGGTGTGTTATTTCGTGTTCGTGTCGACGCGCAAGACCGCGTATGCCTGAGTGGTGAATGCTTCGGCGCTGCATGCGGCCCGTGCGAGCTCGAAGCTCTCAGCACGACGGCATTGGCCGAAGTCGTGGGCTGCATAGCGCGGCGTATCGCGGCATATCGCGCAAACCGATCTGCGCGATATGCCCGCAGTCGAATCACCCAGCCTCGGCCGCGTGGAGAAACGGCGTGCCGCGCGCCGTCTCCCCACCCATCAGTTTGATCGCTGTGAAAATCACGCGGCCGAAGCAATGCCCCTGCTGCGATACGGCCGATTTCTATTTCTTCGCGGCTTTACGCCTGCGCGATTCGATTTTTCGGCACAAGTCCGTGAGCAGCCAACGCGCCACGGTTTCAGGGCGATTCGGCGCATAGGACGCGAATTTGGTTTCGTTTTCGAAGTGAACGATGACGGTTCCCGTCATCACGCGATAGGTACCGGCGTAATTGACGCCGTCCAGTTCCACGCTCAGCGCGTGCGTGGTTTCGTATTCTGCAAAGGTCAAGATAAAAGCGATATCTCAAAAAAGACGAGACATTATCGCTTCGATCTCCTACAAATCAAAAAATATATGCAAATTGTTGCATATTAAGTCATTACGTGTCGCCGCCCCGTCCGCGGCGCGCCCGCAAACCTCGCTATGGCCGCGATTGGCGTGCATTGGCCTCGGGTCCCACCCCAGTTCCGGCCGCGCGTTAATGGTGCTCGAGCGCTAGCACGGGCGTGTCGGCGAAGCGCTCGAGCGCCCGCTTCCCGTCGCGTTGAGCCTCGGCTTCATCGCCGAAGGTCGTTTCGCTGTAATCGATGACCTTGACGCCGCTGCCGACCGGCCGCGGAATCGTGATGCCCCAATGCCAACCGCCCTCCTGCTCGAAGACATGGAGCGTCGGGGATAAATGCGAATCTTGTGATAAAGATCCTCTCATAACATGCCTCACTTTCCGAACATTCGAAGCCACTACCCACTTCGACCAGTTTAGGCGTTATCTTGCTGCGTTGCAGCAAAAAAATGTCAGAGAATGTAGAGGAAAACTGAAAAGAGTCTGACACGCCTGTGTCAATCTTCTGAGGATGCCGCTTATCCGGCTCCGCACGACAACGACGGTTTGCGCCGAAAAAACCACATTTGCACCCGCCGCAGCAAGGGCCCGTGCGCTCCGCGTCAATAAGCAAAGCCGCGCCCGGCGAACGCGGCTTTGCGAAGCGATTCACACGGCGTCGACCACCGACGCCGGCCACGCAGCTTATCCGTTGATCACGTCCGCGCCCTTCGGCACGGTGAACTTGAACGCATCGGCCGGCAACGCGGGATTTTTCTGGATATTCGAGAAGGTCAGCAGCGTCACGTTGCCGAACACGTCATGCAATTCCATCGCTTCGAGATTGCCGTCCTTGAAGCCGATACCAACACGCTGGAACTGCGTGTCCTTCGCCTTCGGCGTCAATTCGAGCCAGTCGATGCCGGCCTTCACGCCGGCGTCATGCAACGTGAAGTTCTTGTCCAGATCGTTGCTGCCGAACAGGATCGCCGCCGGACTCGCGCCGAGCGCATTGCCGAGCGCCCGCACCGTGACCTGGTTCAGGTCCTTGTCGTAGACGTAGAGCTTGTCGCCGTCCGCCTGCAACAGTTGCGCGTAAGGCTTCTCGTATTGCCAGATGAACTTGCCGGGCCGCGCGAACGTGAACGTACCGCTCGACGTGGTGGGCTGGCCCGCGCCCACCGTGGGCAGCGCGCCGGACGAGCCCTGCGCCTTGCTCGGCGCGCGCACTTCCTGCTGCACGAAGGTGCCGCGCGCCGCATGAACCTGTGCGACGAACGCCTTCAGTTGCTCGGTGCCGCTCGCGAAGGCGTGCGAAGCGACCAGCAGCGACGCGCCGATCGCCACGCTGCCCGCGCCGCGCGCGAACTTGCGCGCGCTCTGGCGGAGGCGCTCGCCGAGACGGCCGGATCGACGCTCTCGAACGTCATGCTGCGCGATGGTGTGCATATGGTTTCTCCCTTGATTGAATTCGTCGACGGGCCGCGCGAGGCGCATGTGGATAAACACTCGGGCCGCCTTTGCGCGCATCCGGCAGCGAGGCTGCGGTGCCGCGCATACCGAAACGGCATGCCGCGCTGCCTACCCGCAGCGGCAACGGCTTATTCCGCTTCCCGCGCCGGCGCCAGAATTTCGCGATTGCCGTTCGACGACATCGCCGACACCACGCCCGAATTCTCCATCTGTTCGAGCAAGCGCGCCGCGCGGTTGTAGCCGATGCGCAAGTGCCGCTGCACGAGCGAGATCGACGCGCGGCGGTTTTTCAGCACGACGTCGACCGCCTGATCGTATAACGGGTCCGACTCGCCTTCGGTGGACACGGTTCCCGCCGAGCCTTCGTCGCCCTCGCCCGTCACGCCGCCTTCGAGAATGCCCTCGATGTAGTTCGGCTCGCCCTGTTCCTTGAGCTTGTCGACGACGCGATGCACTTCGTCGTCCGACACGAACGCGCCGTGCACGCGCACCGGCAAACCGGAGCCCGGCGGCAGATAGAGCATGTCGCCCATGCCGAGCAGCGACTCGGCGCCCTGCTGGTCGAGAATCGTGCGCGAGTCGATTTTCGACGACACCTGGAAGGCCATGCGCGTCGGCACGTTGGCCTTGATGAGCCCGGTGATGACGTCGACCGACGGCCGCTGCGTGGCGAGAATCAGGTGGATGCCGGCCGCACGCGCCTTCTGCGCGATGCGCGCGATCAGCTCTTCGACCTTCTTGCCGACCACCATCATCAGGTCGGCCAGTTCGTCGATCACGATCACGATGTTCGGCAAGCGCGTGAGCGGTTCCGGATCGTCCGGCGTGAGGCTGAACGGATTCGGCAGCTTCTCCTCGCGCTTGGCCGCGTCGTCGATCTTGTTGTTGTAGCCGGCGAGATTGCGCACGCCGAGCTTGCTCATGAGCTTGTAGCGGCGCTCCATTTCGGCGACCGCCCAGTTCAGCGCGTGGCCCGCCTGGCGCATGTCGGTGACGACCGGGCAGAGCAGATGCGGAATGCCTTCGTAGACGCTCATTTCGAGCATCTTCGGATCGATCAGGATCATGCGCACCTGCTCGGCGCTCGCCTTGTAGAGCAGCGAGAGGATCATCGCGTTGATGCCGACCGACTTGCCCGAACCGGTCGTGCCGGCGACGAGCAGGTGCGGCATCTTCGCGAGGTCGGCGCACACGGGCTTGCCGCCGATGTCCTTGCCGAGGCCCATCGTGAGCGGCGAAGCCGCATCGGCATAGACGGCCGAGCCGAGAATCTCGGAGAGGCCCACGGTCTGACGGCGCTGGTTCGGCAGCTCCAGCGCCATGTAGTTCTTGCCCGGAATCGTTTCGACGACGCGGATCGACACGAGCGACAGCGAACGCGCGAGGTCCTTCGCGAGATTGACGATCTGGCTGCCCTTCACGCCGGTGGCCGGCTCGATTTCGTAGCGCGTGACGACCGGCCCCGGATAGGCGGCGACCACGCTCACTTCGACGCCGAAGTCCTTGAGCTTTTTCTCGATCAGGCGCGAAGTGAATTCGAGCGTATCGGCGGAGATGGTTTCCTGGGCGGCGGGCGCGGGGTCGAGCAGCGAAATGGGCGGCAGCGTGGAGTCGCCCGGCAGATCGGTAAAGAGCGGCACCTGCCGTTCCTTTTCGACGCGCTCCGACTTCACTGGCGTGACGACGGGCGGCACGATCATCACGGGCTCATGTTCCTCGATGCGCACGCGGCCCTTCTCGACCTTGCCCTCACGCTTGACGGCGGCGGCTTCGCCGAGCTTGCGGTCGCGCCCGGCTTCGCGGCGCAGCTTCGCGAACGTGACCGCGGAAATGATCGACTCGCCGACCTTCTCCGCAACCGATAGCCACGAGAAACGGAAGTACAGCGACAGCCCGATCGCGAGCCCGAGCAGCAGCGCGAGCGTGCCGCCGGTGAAGCCGAGCGCATGCGAGATGCCGCGCGCGACGGCCTCGCCGATCACGCCGCCCGGCGCGCGCGGCAACTGCACCTTGAGCGACCACATGCGCAGCGCCTCGAGGCCGTTGCACGACAGCAGCACGAGCATGAACGCGAATGCGTCCGCGAGCCAGCTCACGCCGTGCGGCGCGGCGTCGTCCTGCGGCTCTTCGTGGCGGGTGATACGCCGGTAGTTCGCGGAGATATGGCGGCCGAGCAGCACGATCCACCAGTAGGCGGACAGGCCGAACAGCAGCAGCAGAATGTCGGACGTCCATGCGCCGACGCGGCCCGCCCAGTTCGAGATGTGGTCGACCTGCGCGGCGTGGGTCCAGCTCGGGTCGTGCCTGCTATAGCTGACGAGGGCCATCAGCAGGAACACGCCGAGCGCTACCTGCAGAATCCAGCGAATTTCGGTGAAGAGGCGCGACATGCGGTGAGGCAATGCCTGCGCGCTCGCGGAATAAGGAGCTTTTGCCATTGATCCTGTTGCCTGGGGTAGCCGGTTCAGGCCGAGACTGCCGCCGGGAACACGGCCCGGGCCTCGCCGCGCGTGGCTTCGGGCCCGATCCCGGCTACCGGAAACTTCGATCCGGCCTATTGTAAACGCTGTGCCCCGCACAGGGCTGTAAATGACGGTAACTTGACCGCTTTGGCCGTTCGGCTGCTTGAAACGCGGAGGCGCGGAAGGCGGCCCGACCGGTTCGGCGCGCGAGCCGCGTGCCCGACGTCCGGCTGTCCGCCCGCGCGCAGCCATGGCGCCGGCCTATGCCGCCACCCTATCGCGGCGATCGGAAAGCTTCATGGCGCAGCCGCGCGCCTCGCCCTTTATAATGCCGGACTGACACCCATCTACCGTTTCAGCTCAAAACCGCACGGCCTCGCATGAGCGGGCCGCGCGCTGCACAAGGATTCGATCATGCCCGCAACTGCAACGAAACACGCCAAGGTTCTGATTCTCGGCTCCGGTCCCGCCGGCTACACGGCGGCGGTCTACGCGGCGCGCGCCAACCTCTCGCCGGTGCTCGTCACGGGCCTCGCGCAAGGCGGCCAGCTGATGACCACGACCGACGTCGAGAACTGGCCCGCCGACGCCAACGGCGTGCAAGGCCCGGAACTGATGGCACGCTTTCTCGAGCACGCCGAGCGCTTCAACACCGAAATCATCTTCGACCACATCCACACGGCGAAGCTCGACGAGAAGCCGATCCGCCTGATCGGCGACGCGGGCGAATACACCTGCGACTCGCTGATCATCTCGACCGGCGCCTCGGCACAATACCTCGGCCTGCCGTCGGAAGAAGCGTTCATGGGCAAGGGCGTGTCGGCCTGCGCGACCTGCGACGGCTTCTTCTACAAGCAGCAGCACGTGGCCGTGATCGGCGGCGGCAACACCGCGGTCGAAGAAGCGCTGTACCTCTCCGGCATCGCCAAGAAGGTGACCGTGATCCATCGCCGCGACAAGTTCCGCGCCGAGCCGATCCTGATCGACCGCCTGCTCGCGAAGGAAAAGGAAGGCGTCGTCGAGATCAAGTGGAATCACGTACTCGACGAAGTGACCGGCGACGCGTCCGGCGTCACCGGACTGCGTATCAAGCATACGCAAACCGGCGCAACCACCGACCTCGAATTGCAGGGCCTGTTCGTCGCGATCGGCCACAAGCCGAACACGGACATCTTCACAGGCCAGCTCGAGATGAAGAACGGCTACATCATCACGAAGGGCGGCCTGAACGGTTTCGCGACCGCGACGAGCGTGCCGGGCGTGTTCGCCGCCGGCGACGTGCAGGACCACGTGTACCGTCAGGCGATCACGAGCGCGGGCACGGGCTGCATGGCCGCGCTCGACGCACAGCGCTACCTCGAAACCATCGACGAGATGGCCGGCGAGCACGCGATGAGCCAGGAAGCGGAGCGTTGATTCACAGCGCTTCGTCGCGATGCGGGACTGTGAGGGAAAGCGCAACGGTAAAATGACGGCAGGGCGCAGCCCGGCCGTCCGACCGAAAGAAGGCCGCGGCTGAAAAGCCGGCGGCCTTTTTTGTGTCCGGCGCGCTCGGATTGAGGGTTTGCGATGCGTCCGCGTGATGCACTTGCTTGATGCACTTTGCGCGTTGCGCCTTCTCGCCAGGCTTCGTGTGACGCGCTCGTGCTGTGTGCCGCGCTTCATCGAGCGCTTTGTGCCAGGCTTTGCGCCAAGCGTCCCGCCGAGCTTGCGTGTCCGACTTGCGCTCGCTGGCACCGGCGCACGATCTTCGCGCTTCGCTTGAGCCAACCTTGCAAGCCAACGCATCCGCCGCCCAAGCCCCGCGCGACCGACCTACTCTTTCCGTGTATTGCCGATATGCCGAAGAATCTGCCCCACCCCAACGAACCGAAACGCCCGCAAGCCGCCGCACGGCCCGCGCCGGCCCCAGCGGCACCCGCAGCCGTGCCGAAACCCGATCGCACGACGGGGCTCGCCGGTCTCGGCGCGCTACGCGAGGCGTTGAAGGGCGATGCCGAGCAGCGCGAGCGCGAACAGGCGGCGGCCCGGGCGGCGCAGCGCGAAGCCGCGGCGGACGCCAACCTGTTCCGCCACGAGATCGGCGAAGTCGCGCCGCTCGTGGCGGCGCCGCGCGCGACCTTGACACGCAATCCCCCGCCGCCGCTGCCGGTGCAAACGCTGCTCGACGAAGAGGCTGTGCTGCACGAAGCGATCTCCGATGAATTCGATCCCGAGGTGCTGCTCGAAACCGACGAGACGCTCTCGTATTGCCGCCCCGGCGTGAGCCGCGACGTCGTGCGCAAACTGCGGCGCGGCGACTGGATCGTGCAGGCGCAAATCGACCTGCACGGCATGCGGCGCGAGGAAGCGCGCGAGGCGCTGGCGGAGTTCATCCGCGAATCGGTGAGGCGCGGCTTGCGGTGTTTGCGCGTGATCCACGGCAAGGGCCTGGGGTCGATCGGCAAGGAGCCGGTGCTGAAGGGCAAGGTGCGCGCATGGCTCGTGCAGAAGTCCGAGGTCATCGCGTTCTGTCAGGCGCGGCCGCACGACGGCGGTGCCGGCGCGGTGGTCGTGCTGCTGCAACCGGGCGCGTTGCCGGCGCATGGGGTGCAGGCGAAGGGTTGACGGGCCTCTCCGGGGGCGAGGCTGCGAGGCTAAGCCTCGGCCTGGGCTAAGACCTGGGCCGCTCTGGCTCTGGCTCTGGCTCTGGCTCTGGCTCTGGCTCCGGACCTGAGCCCGAGCCGCTGGGCGGCCCCGCCCACGCATCCCCGCTTATAACCCGCAAGGTCTCGCGTGAGCTTGTGGTCACGCGGCCGCACTTCCACACTCTCATCGCAAGCTGTCGATTTTCGCTGCCGCCGTTCGTCGTCGGGTAAACGGCCATCGTGGCCGTCGCGCGGTGGCCGCCATTGCCACCGCACCGTGCCGTGCAACCGTCAAAAGGTGATCGCGATGCCTCTACAGCTCTATGCCCACCCGTTCTCGTCTTACTGCCAGAAGGTCCTGACCGCGCTCTACGAAAACGGCACGCCGTTCGAGATGCGCCTGCTCGCGCACGACGACCCGCAGATCATGGCCGAATTCGCCGCGCTCTGGCCGATCAAGCGCTTTCCGGTGCTCGTCGACGGCGGCCGGACCGTGGCTGAGGCGAGCATCATCATCGAATATCTCGGCCTCTATCATCCGGGCCCGGTCGCACTGCTGCCCGCCGACGCGCGCGCCGCGCTCGACGTGCGCGGCATGGACCGCTTCTTCGACAACTACATTTCGACGCCGCAGCAGCGGATCGTCTACGACAGCCTGCGCGCCGAGGCCGAGCGCGATCCGCGCGGCGTCGCCGAGGCGCGCGCGATGCTCGATACCGCGTACGCGTGGCTCGACAAACACATGGCCGGCCGCGAATGGGCCGCCGGCGACCGCTTCAGCCTCGCCGACTGCGGCGCGGGCCCGTTCCTGTTCTACGCCGACTGGACGCATCCGATCGACCCGGCCTTCGCGCACGTACGCGCGTACCGGCAGCGGCTGCTGGCGCGGCCATCGTTCGCGCGCGCGGTCGACGAAGCACGGCCGTATCGTCATTTCTTTCCGCTCGGCGCGCCGGACCGCGATTGAGCGAGGCAAAGCATTGGCCGCGGCGACCTCGGCAACCCCAGCAAACACGGCAACTTCAGCGGCCTTCGGCAAGCCCCGCGCCCCCGGCAAACGCGGTGGACACAACGGCCGCAACCCGCACAACCGCCGCACCAGTCGCCCCCACCGCGACCGGGCTGCGCGCGCCCTCACCGCTCGCCCCCACGCGCAGACAACCCCCTTTCCTCGCTGTAGACTTCATTTCGCAAGCGCGTCTCGACCTTTCCCCGGCTCACCACCCACAAGGCATACCATGGACCGTTTCGAAGCGATGGAGATCTTCACGCGTGTGGTCGAAGCAAACAGCTTTACCAAGGTATCCGAATCGCTCGACCTGCCGCGCGCCAAGGTGAGCCGCACGATCCAGGCGCTCGAGGAACACGTCGGCGTGCGCCTGCTGAACCGCTCGACACGCCAGGTCAGCGTGACCGAAGACGGCGCCGAGTTCTACGAGCGCTGCGTGCGCATTCTCGCCGACGTCACCGATGCCGAATCGTCGCTGTCGAACAAGCGCGAAAACCCGGCCGGCACGATCCGCGTCGATACGTCGGGCACGCTCGCGCGCTCGCTGCTCCTGCCCGCGCTCGACGACTTCTACCGCCAGTACCCCGCGATCGACGTGCGGCTCGGTCTCGCGGACCGCAACATCGACCTGATTCAGGACGGCGTCGATTGCGTGATCCGCATGGGCACGCCGGAAGAGTCGAGCCTCGTCGCGCGGCGCATCGGGCTCGCGCGCATCGTTACGTGCGCCTCGCCCGCGTACCTGGAAAAGCACGGCACGCCGGCCACGCTCGCGGAGCTCGACCGGCATCGCGCGGTCAACTACGTGTCCGCGCGCAGCGGCAAGACGTTCCCGTTCGAATACGAGGTGGAGGGCGAGATCGAGCGGATTGCGATGACGGGCACGCTCGCCGTCAACGACGGCTCGGTGTACATCACCGCCGGCGTGCTCGGCCACGGCATCATCCAGCCGTCGCGCTTCATGGTCGCCGAGTTGATCGAGCAAGGCGCGCTCACCGAGATTCTCGGCAACTACACGAGCCCCGGCACGCCGCTGTCGATCCTGTACGCGCATCGCCGCAACCTGAGTTCGCGGCTGCGCGCGTTCATCGATTGGGTCAGCGAGCTGGCGCGCAATAATCCGGATTTGCGTTTGCCGGACGGGGCCTAACGCGTCGGGAGCATCGGACGCCTCAGCCTCATGCAGCCTGCGCCAAACACAAAGCCCCCTGCGTCCATACGACGCAGGGGGCTTTTTCAATGCAGCAGCAGCGCACTCAACGCATTGCACGGCCTGCCGCGCGAACTACGATGAGCAAACCGCCGCGCTACAGCACTGCAAATCGCGGCAAACCGCCCAATCAGGCAATCCGCTCTTCATTGCTCGGATCGAACAACACCGCCTTCGACGTATCGAACAGCAGCGTCGTATTCGTCTGCGGCTGCGGGTTCGACGCCGGGTGCACGCGGCTCACCACGCGCTTGCCGTTGACCTGCGCGAACACGAGCGTGTCCGGACCGGTCGGCTCGATCACGTCGACCTTCACTTCGACCGGCTGAAGCTTGCCGTCGTCGCCGTGCGCGCCGCGCGCATCGGTGATGCGCTCCGGGCGCAGACCAAGGATCACGTTATTGCCGACGTGCGAGCGCACCTTCGACGAATCGAACGGCAACACCAGCACCTTGCGCGCCACGCCCGTATCGAGTTCGATGCCGACGCCCGCGCCCTGCTCGACCAGCTTGCCTTCGATGAAGTTCATCGGCGGCGCGCCGATGAAGCCCGCCACGAACAGGTTCGACGGCGAGTCGTAGATGTCCTGCGGCGCGCCGAACTGCTGCACGATGCCGTCCTTCATCACCGCGATGCGGTCGCCGAGCGTCATGGCTTCGATCTGGTCGTGCGTCACGTAGACGATCGTCGTGCCGAGGCGCTGATGCAGCAGCTTGATTTCCGAACGCATCTCGATGCGCAGCTTCGCGTCGAGGTTCGAGAGCGGCTCGTCGAACAGGAACATGACGGGATCGCGCGCGAGGGCGCGGCCCATCGCGACGCGCTGGCGCTGGCCGCCCGACAGCTGGCCCGGCTTGCGATCGAGCAGATGCTTGATCTGCAGCGTGTTCGACACGCGCTCGACGATCTGCGTCTGCTCCTGCTTCGGCACCTTGCGGATGTTCAGGCCGAACGAGATGTTCTCGCGCACCGTCATCGACGGATAGAGCGCGTACGACTGGAACACCATCGCGATGTCGCGGTCTTTCGGCGACAGATTGTTGACCGTCTTGCCGTCGATCTGGATCTCGCCCTTGGTCACGGTTTCGAGGCCGGCGATCATGTTGAGCAGCGTCGACTTGCCGCAGCCCGAGCCGCCGACCAGGATCAGGAACTGGCCGTCTTCGATGTCGATGTTGACACCCTTCAGAACCGGCACCCCGTTCGGGTAAGTCTTGTACACGTCACGGATGGAAAGGCTTGCCATGCTGTGAATCCTCTATTCTCTGGTACTGCCTGAAAACGTCTGTGTGACGGCGGCGCTCTCTTCGCGATGCGCCGCCGCGCCTCAAGGGAGTGGCTCCTCGCCCGGTCCTCGTTCAGCCCTTCACCGCGCCGGCCGTCAGGCCGCGCACGAAATAGCGTCCGGCGATGATGTAGACCAGCAGCGTCGGCAATGCCGCGATGATCGCGCCGGCCATGTCCACGTTGTATTCCTTCACGCCGGTCGAGGTGTTCACGAGGTTGTTCAGCGCCACCGTGATCGGCATCGAATCGACGCCGGAGAACACGATCCCGAACAGGAAGTCGTTCCAGATCTGCGTGAATTGCCAGATCAGGCACACCATGAAAATCGGCAGCGACACCGGCAGCAGGATCTTCGTGAAGATCGTGAAGAAACCCGCGCCGTCGATGCGCGCCGCCTTCACGAGTTCGGCCGGCACGCTCACGTAGAAGTTGCGGAAGAACATCGTGGTGAACGCGATGCCGTAGATCACGTGCACGAGCACGAGGCCGCTCGTCGTGTTCGACAGGCCGAGAAAGCCTTCGAGACGTGCCATCGGCAGCAGGATCGCCTGGAACGGAATGAAGCAGCCGACCAGCAGCATCGTGAAGATCGGATCGGCGCCGCGAAAGCGCCAGTGCGTGAGCACATAGCCGTTGAACGCGCCGATGATCGACGAGATCAGCACGGCCGGAATCACCATGCGCACCGAGTTCATGAAGAACGGCTGCATGCCGTCGCAGCGCACGCCGGTACAGGCGCCGCTCCACGCCTTGAGCCACGGCGCGAAGGTCCAGTGCGACGGCGGCGTGAGCAGGTTGCCGGTGCGCAGCTGGTCGATGTCCTTGAACGACGTCGACAGCATCACGTAGAGCGGGAACAGGAAGTACAGGGCGAACAGGATCAGGGCCGCGTAAATGACGGCACGGCTGAGCGTCATCTTAGGCTGCATTGCGCGTGCTCCTCGATTCCATATACATCAGCGGCACGAGCACGGCCACGACGGTGGCGAGCATCATCATCGACGATGCCGCGCCGACGCCGAGTTGCCCGCGATTGAACGAAAACGTGTACATGAAGATGGCCGGCAGCGACGACGAGGTGCCCGGACCGCCCGCGGTCAGCGCGACGACGAGGTCGAAGGTCTTGATCGTGATGTGGCAGAGAATCAGCAGCACCGAGAAGAACACCGGGCGCATGCTCGGAATCACGATCTTGCGGTAGATGGTCGGCAGGCTCGCGCCATCCATCTGCGCGGCCTTGAAGATTTCGCCGTCCACGCCGCGCAGGCCCGCGAGGAACAGCGCCATCACGAAGCCGGTCGACTGCCACACCGCCGCGATCACGATACAGAAAATTGCCTTGTCGGGGTCGCCGAGCCAGTTGAACGAGAAGCTCGTCCAGCCCCAGTCGTGAAACACCTTCTCGATGCCGATGCTCGGCGTGAGAATCCACTGCCAGGCCGTGCCGGTCACGATGAACGAGAGCGCCATCGGGTACAGGAACACGGCGCGCAGCGCGCCCTCGTTGCGAATCTGCTGATCGAGCAGGATCGCAAGAAAAAGCCCGAGGCCGATGCAGATGGCGATGAACGGAATGCCGAACCAGCCGAGATTGGCGGCCGAGGTCCAGAACACGTCGTTGTCGAACAGTTCGCGGTAACGGTCGAGGCCCGCGAAGTCGAAACGGGGCATCAGCCGCGAATCGGACAGCGACAGATAGCCGGTGATTGCGATGAAGCCATAGACGAAGACCAGGCTGATAACGACGCTGGGTGCGAGCACCAGCTTCGGAATCCAGCGATCGGCCAAGGCCGCCGTGGGCGACGCGCGGCGGGTGGCGGCGGCCGTTTTCCCGTTTCCGCTGATAGAAGCAGTCACTACTCGACTCCTGCTGAAACTGGACCGTCAGGCTGGCTCGCGCGTTGCGCGCGAAACCGCGACGGCCTGGATGTGACTCCATGAAACCACGATGAAGCCCGCGCCCGGCGCCTGCAAGAGCGCCGGGCGCAATGCCTCGCTTACTTCACCGACTGACTTCGCTTACCTGGTTTTCGCTGCCTTCGCGAGCGCCTGCACCGCGCTCTTCGAATCTTCCTGCGAGTTCATGAACTTCGTGACGACGTCGGAGATCGCGCCGGCTGCCGCATCGGGCTGCGCCATGCCGTGAGCGAGCGACGGCACGTAGCCGCCGGCCTTGATCGCGACCTGCTCATCCGCGTACGACTTCTTCGCGCAGTCGTCGAACTTGGCCATCGACACGCCGAGACGCACCGGGATCGAGCCCTTGTACAGGCTGAACTGCTCCTGGAAGTCCGGCGACATGATCGTCTTCGCAAGCGCGAGCTGACCCGGCGTTGCCGCCTTCTGGTCCTTCTGCTGGAAGAACACGAACGAGTCGACGTTGAACGTATAGGCCTTCTCCGTGCCCGGCACGGCCGCGCAGATGAAATCGGTGCCCGACTTCTTGCCGGCGTTCGAGAATTCGCCCTTCGCCCAGTCGCCCATGAACTGCATGCCGGCCTTGCCGTTGATGACCATGGCGGTGGCGAGGTTCCAGTCACGGCCCGTGCGGCCCGCGTCGAAGTAGCCCTGGATCTTGCGGACCGTGTCGAACACCTGAACCATCTTGTCCGAGGTCAGCGTCTTCTCGTCGAGGTCCACCAGCGCCTTCCTGTAGAAGTCCGCGCCTTGCGACAGCACGACGTCTTCCCACAGCGTCAGGTCCTGCCACGGCTGGCCGCCCATCGCGATCGGCTGGATGCCCGCGGCTTTCATCTTGTCAGCGACCGCGAAGAACTCGGGCCACGAGGTCGGCACCTTGCCGCCGGCTTTATCCAGCGCTGCCTTGTTGATGTACAGCCAGTTCACGCGGTGCACCGAAAACGGCGCGGCGACGTAATGGCCGTCCGCATGCATGATCTTGTCGATTTCCGGCGGCAGGTTCTTCTTCCAGTCGCCCGCGACGGAGTCGATCGGCACCAGCACGCCCTGCGAAGCCCAGTCCTGGATCAGCGGGCCCTTGATCTGCGCGGCGCTCGGCGCGTTGCCCGAGATCACCTGCGTCTTCAGTGCCGTCATGGCAGCCGCGCCGGCGCCGCCCGCGACCGCGAAGTCCTTCCACGTGTAACCCTGCTTCGTCATGTCGTCCTTGAGGACGCCGACGGCCTTCGATTCGCCGCCCGACGTCCACCAGTGCAGCACTTCGACCGACTCGGCAGCCTGCACGGCCGACACGCCACACATCAGACCCGCAGCGCACAGAGCGCCCATGATCGCGCGAAATTTCATTGCTTATCTCCTCCAGACACCTGAACAAAAAAACGAATGACCCCTGATATCGCCAGGGTGCTGTGGTTGGTTCAAACAGGCAAAACACTGGGCGATCGAGCACGGTCGGGCGCATGCGCGAAGCATGTGCCGGCGGACCGATGTCCGGCCGCCGGACGCTCAAGAGGTGAGTGGTTCGGGATGCAAAGACTGTCTCCTCTTTTGATTTTTGCCTGCCCGCGTCGCGCGGCAGACTCGAGGTGCTTCATACGCAAATTCGACGCAAACCCGACCTCGGCCAGCTATCGCCAGCGGCGGCTGACACGTATCGACGGGCGTTGTCCGCTAACATGCCGGGGACGCCCATCGATTCGCAGAAGCGCGCGTACCGCCTGAACAGCTCACGCTTTTTTCATCGAATTTACGCTACCTCTTGATTTGGATTGTAGTTAAACTACAATTCAGTGTCAAAAAATATTTTATCGGACTACGGTCGCCTTTCCGGTGCAGATACGCGCTCAGCGCGGCGGCCCTTCAGGACATCGACGGAGACTCATGCAAACCGACTCAAGCTTCACTTTCGTTCTCTTCGGCGGAACCGGCGATCTGTCGATGCGCAAGATTCTGCCCGCGTTGTTCGAGGCGCATCGGGCCGGCGGCATGCTGGCCGAAAGCGGCAAGATCGTCGCGGTGGCGCGGCATGTGGCGGATCGCGGCGAGTACCTGCAATGGGTCGAGGAGCATGTCAAGCCGCATGTGTCGAAGAACGGTGTCGACGCGGCGGCATGGGCCGGCTTCCTCGCGCGCATCGAGTTCGTAAAGATCGATCTCGGCAAGCCGGAAGACTTCGTGCATCTGCGCGACGCGCTTCAGGACCTGCCCGGCATCCGCGTGTTCTATCTGGCGACCGGTCCGTCGCTGTTCGTGCCGATCTGCCACGCGCTCGCCGCGGTCGGGCTCAATGCCAACGCGCGCATCGTGCTCGAAAAGCCGCTCGGCTACGATCTCAGGTCGTCGAATGCAATTAATGATGCAGTCGGTGAAATCTTCGCGGAAGAGCAGATCTACCGGATCGACCACTACCTCGGCAAGGAGCCGGTACAGAATCTGCTCGCGCTGCGCTTCGGCAATGCGCTGTTCGAGCCGCTGTGGCGCCGCGAATGGGTCGAGAGCATCCAGATCACGATCGCCGAGGAGCTCGGCGTCGAAGCGCGCGGCGACTTCTACGATAACACCGGCGCGCTGCGCGACATGGTGCAGAACCATCTGCTGCAATTGCTCTCGATCGTCGCGATGGAGCCGCCCCATTCGATGGATTCCGACTCGGTGCGCGACGAAAAGCTGCGCGTGCTGCGCGCGCTGAAACCGATCGATTCGCAGGAAATCGCCAAGGTCGCGGTGCGCGGCCAGTATCATTCGGGCGTGATCCGCGGCAGCGCGGTGCCGGCCTACGCGACCGAGCACGGCGTGAAGCCCGATAGCTCGACCGAAACCTTCGTCGCGCTGAAGGTCGAGATCGAGAACTGGCGCTGGGCCGGGGTGCCGTTTTTTCTGCGCACGGGCAAGCGGCTTGCCGATCGCGTCGCCGAAATCGTCGTGAATTTCCGTCCGGTGCCGCATTCGGCGCTCGGCGCCTCGGCGCTGCGCGCCGGCGCGAACCGGCTCGTGATCCGTTTGCAGCCGAACGAGACGATCCGTCTGTATTGTCTTGCGAAGCAGCCCGGCGAAGGCATGAACCTCGCGAGCGTGCACCTCGACCTCGCGTTCGACCAGTTCTTCCGCGAAGGCCAGATGGAGGCGTATCAACGGCTGCTGCTCGACGTGATCCACGGGCGCCTCGCGCTGTTCGTGCGGCGCGACGAACAGGAAGCCGCATGGCGCTGGGTCGAGCCGATCCTGAACGAATGGAAAGCCTCGACGCGGCCGCCCAAGCCGTACGCGGCGGGCACGTGGGGACCGGCCGCGGCGAGCGCGATGCTCGCGCAGCACGGCACCTGCTGGCTCGAGGAAGAGAATTAAGTGGTACTGCATTGAGATTGAGGGAAGGCGCCGCACCGGTTCGAGGGCAACACCGCGCGGCGCAGGCAAAAAACCCACTGACGAACTGAACGGCAACGCACCGGACTCGCGCGAACACGCTGCAGGCCACCTCGCCTTGCAGGTATCGCACGAGGGCAGACGGCGCGTTGCCGCAGACCCAACAAAAAGCTGCACGGAGGAGAAGTGATCGAGCTTCACGCTTTCGACGACCAGCGCGCCCAATCCGAGGCGCTGGCGCAAGCGGTCGGCGATGCGTTGCATGCGTCGCTTGCCGCACAGGCGGCCGCCACCGGCACGCCGGCCCCGCTCGTGCGCCCCGCGCGTCCCGCCATGCTGGCCGTGTCGGGCGGCAGCAGTCCGCGGCCGTTCCTGCAAACGCTGTCCACGCAAGCGTTCGACTGGGCGCGCATCGCGGTCACGCTGGTCGACGACCGCTGGGTGCCGGAAACCGACAGCGCGAGCAACGCGCAATTCGCGCATGCCACGCTGCTGCGGAACGCCGCCAAAGACGCGACGTTCTGGCCGCTCGTCGACACCACCCAGGATCTGCACGCGCACGTCGCGGCGCTGAACGCGGACCCGCGCTTTGCCGCGGTGCCCGACGTCGCGGTGCTCGGCATGGGCGAGGACGGCCACACCGCGTCGATCTTCGCCGACGCGCCCGAATGGGATCACGCGATCACCACCGCCGAGCGCTTCGTGGCCGTGCATCCGGGCGCGGCGCCGCATGCGCGCGTGAGCTGGTCGATGTCGGCGCTCAAGGAAGTGAAGCAGCTGTTTTTGCTGATCGCAGGACCGCGCAAGATGGACGTGCTCAATGCCGCCACCGCCGCGCTACAAAAAAATGCCATCTCGCAACTGGCAAACGACAAGGGAGTGAGACTCGATGTCTACTGGTGTGCAAACTAAAGCTGTGCCGGGCGCGGGCCAGCACGCCGACGGACCGAGGCTGCTGGCCGACATCGGCGGCACCAACGCGCGTTTCGCGCTCGAGACGGGCCCCGGCGAAATCGGCTCGGTGCAGGTCTATCCGTGCGCGGAGTATCCAGGCATCGCCGAGGTCATCAAGAAGTATCTGAAGGACACGAAGATCGGCCGCGTCAATCACGCGGCGATCGCCATTGCGAACCCGGTCGACGGCGACCAGGTGAGCATGACCAATCACGACTGGACCTTTTCGATCGAAGCGACACGCCGCGCGCTCGGCTTCGACACGCTGCTCGTCGTCAACGACTTCACCGCGCTCGCGATGGCGCTGCCGGGCCTCACCGACGCGCAGCGCGTGCAGGTGGGCGGCGGCCAGCGCCGGCCGAACAGCGTGATCGGCCTGCTCGGCCCCGGCACCGGCATGGGCGTGTCGGGCCTGATTCCCGCCGACGACCGCTGGATCGCACTCGGCAGCGAAGGCGGCCACGCCACCTTCGCGCCCGCCGACGAGCGTGAAGATATCGTGCTGCACTATGCGCGCAAGAAGTGGTCGCACGTGTCGTTCGAACGCGTGGCCGCGGGTCCGGGCATCGAGGTGATCTACCGTGCGCTCGCGGGCCGCGACAAGAAACGCGTGGCGGCCAACGTCGACACGATCGAGATCGTCAAGCGCGCGCTCGAAGGCGAGCCGCTCGCGGCCGAATCGGTCGACGTGTTCTGCGGCATTCTCGGCACCTTCGCCGGCAATATCGCGGTGACGCTCGGCGCGCTGGGCGGCATCTACATCGGCGGCGGCGTCGTGCCGCGCCTCGGCGAATTCTTCGCGCGCTCGTCGTTCCGCAAGCGCTTCGAGGCGAAGGGCCGCTTCGAGGCGTACTTGCAGAACGTGCCGACCTATGTGATTACCGCCGAATATCCGGCGTTTCTCGGCGTCTCGGCGATTCTCGCGGAGCAGCTGTCGAACCGCGCGGGCGGCAGTTCGTCGGCCGTGTTCGAGCGGATTCGCCAGATGCGCGACGCGCTGACGCCGGCCGAGCGCCGCGTCGCCGACCTCGCGCTGAACCATCCGCGCTCGATCATCAACGATCCGATCGTCGACATCGCGCGCAAGGCCGACGTAAGCCAGCCGACCGTGATCCGCTTCTGCCGCTCGCTCGGCTGCCAGGGCCTGTCGGATTTCAAACTCAAGCTCGCGACCGGCCTGACCGGCACGATCCCCGTCAGCCACAGCCAGGTGCATCTCGGCGACACCGCCACCGACTTCGGCGCGAAGGTGCTCGACAACACCGTCTCGGCGATCCTGCAGTTGCGCGAACATCTGAACTTCGAGCATGTGGAGCGTGCGATCGACCTGCTGAACGGCGCGCGGCGCATCGAGTTCTACGGGCTCGGCAATTCGAACATCGTCGCGCAGGACGCGCACTACAAGTTCTTCCGCTTCGGCATCCCGACGATCGCTTACGGCGACCTGTACATGCAGGCGGCCTCGGCCGCGCTGCTCGGCAAGGGCGACGTGATCGTGGCCGTGTCGAAGTCGGGGCGCGCGCCCGAACTGCTGCGCGTGCTCGACGTGGCGATGCAGGCCGGCGCGAAGGTGATCGCGATCACCTCGAGCAATACGCCGCTCGCCAAGCGCGCGACCGTCGCGCTGGAAACCGATCACATCGAGATTCGCGAGTCGCAGCTGTCGATGATCTCGCGCATCCTGCATCTCGTGATGATCGACATTCTGGCGGTCGGCGTGGCGATCCGCCGCGCGGTGCCGAGCGACGACGTGACCGAGACGGTCGAGAAGGCGCGCGAAGGCGCCGACGACGACGCAACGGCCGTGCTCGACTGGCTCAGCCACGGCGCGGCTCCGTCGGCGCGCGACTGAATCCGCCCGGCGCTGAATCTGCCAGGCGTTCTGCGCTTGCGCTCGATGAACCCGCGCGGCACGCATCGAATCCGATGTGCGCCGTGCGGGTTTTCTTCTGCGTGCGGCGCTTCGGGCGCGGCACAAAGCGTTCGATAATAGGGGCTTTCCCGCCCGGCGCCGTCCGCCCAGTCCGATGATCATCCGCCCGCATCTCCATTGGTTCCGCATGCTGCTCGCGTGGCGCGGCTCGGTGTTGCCGCAGTTGCTGCCGCGGCTCGCCCTGATCTTCTGCATTTCGATCGTCGCGCTCGCCGCGCACGATCATCTGCTGCCCGTCAGCCTGAACCTCAACACGACCGCGCCGTTTTCGCTGGTCGGCATCGCGCTCGCGGTGTTTCTCGGCTTTCGCAACAACGCGAGCTATGACCGCTGGTGGGAAGCGCGCAAGCTGTGGGGCCAGTTGCTGAACGAGTCGCGCTCGCTGACGCGCGAAGCGCTGACGCTGCCCAACCGCGAGTTGCCGCAACAGGACGTCGACGAATTTCTCGCGCTGCTGAGCGCGCTGCCGCATGCGCTGCGCCATCAGTTGCGCGGCAGCGATCCGCGTGAAGACCTTGCCGCGCGGCTGCCCGCCGCGCTGTTCGAGCGCGTGATCGCATCGCGCTACAAACCGGCCACGCTGATGCTGTGCCTCGGCGAATGGGTGCAGCGCGAGGCCCGCGCGGGCGCGCTCGATCCGCTGGCGGTGCTCGCGTTCGACCGCAATCTGAACGGGCTGTCGGATGTGATCGGCGGCTGCGAGCGCATCGCGTCCACGCCGCTGCCGTTCGCCTATTCGGTGATGATTCACCGTACCGTGTATTTCTTCTGCGCGTCGCTGCCGTTCGGGCTCGTCGACAGTATCGGCATCTTCACGCCGGTGTTCGCGGTGTTCGTCGCCTATACGTTCATGGCGCACGAAGCGATTGCCGCGCAGCTCGAAGAGCCGTTCGGCACTGACGACAACGACCTCGCGCTCAATACGATGTCGGCGGTCATCGAGGACGCGATGCGCGATCTGCGCGGCGAGCCGCCGCTCGCGCCGCCACGGCCGCGCGCCGAAACTTATCAGCTCGATTGAGGCGGGTGCCGCGTGCGGCGCTCAGTCGTTGCCGACCGTTTCGGAGAGGCGCTTGATCGTCGCCACGCGCGCGCCAATGATGTCGATGCGCCCGCGCTCGTCGACGAGCGGCGTCGACGCCGTGAGATACGCGCTCCACGCGCGTTGCGCGCGCACGAGCGTGGGCCGCGATGATGCCGGCATCCGCGAATTGAGCAAACGGTAGTAGCGGTTCAGATCGAACATCGCGTGTTCGCAGCGGGCATCGGCATTGCACGCGCGCGGACGGCGCGGCTGCGCCCCGCTCACGTTGGCGAGCGCGCCCCGCAGCACGAGCGCGCGGTCGCGCACCGGCTGCAACTGCATGTCGGCTTCGGCGAGCACGTACATCGAGCCCTGCGTCGTCGCGAATACCGCGGCGAGCAACTGCTTCTCGGCGTCGCGCGAGGCGAGCCAGCTCGACTGACTCTTTTGCCATAGCCTGCGCCGCGCGGCCGGCAGCTTGTCGAGCAACTGCTGGTAGGCGCTATCGACCGCGGCCTTCCAGCCGATGCGCGCATTGTCCATGCACTGCACCTGGCCGACCGTCGTCGACATGTCGGCGCGCGCGAGACACGCGCGCATCGACGCGTCGATCGGATCGGCGGCGGCGACTTCGGCATGCGCGACCGGACTCCACGCGCCGCCGAGCACCGCCACCGCAACCGGCCCGGCTACCGCCGCCGCCACCGAACCCGCGACGGCCAGCGCGCCCGAGACGCGCCGCCAGCCATCGCTACTCGCGAGGAACTTCACCCACTGCATCGTCAAACGCGCACGCAATCGACGAAGTATTCGATGCGTCCGTTGATCATTTCGCCGACGAGCCCGTGGATGTCCGTATGGAAGCCCGGGAAGCGCTCGTTGAACTCGCGCGCGAAGCGCAGGTAGTTGACGATGGTCCGGTTGAAGCGCTCGCCCGGGATCAGCAGCGGAATGCCCGGCGGATACGGCGTCAACAGGATCGAGGTGACGCGGCCTTCGAGTTCGTCGATCGGCACCCGGTCGATCTCGCGGTGCGCGAGCTTCGCGAACGCGTCGGACGGCTTCATCGCCGGCTCCATGCTCGACAGGTACATCTCGGTCGTCAGGCGCGCGATGTCGTTCGCGCGATAGACGCTGTGGATCTGCTGGCACAGATCGCGCAGGCCGACGCGCTCGTACATCGGGTGATGCTGGACGAACTCGGGCAGCACGCGCCACAGCGGCTGGTTGTTGTCGTAGTCGTCCTTGAACTGCTGGAGTTCGGTGACCATCGAGTTCCAGCGGCCCTTCGTGATGCCGATCGTGAACATGATGAAGAACGAGTACAGCCCCGTCTTCTCGACGATGATGCCGTGCTCGGCCAGGTACTTCGTGACGATCGCGGCCGGAATGCCGGTTTCGCCGAAGCCGCCGTCCATGTCGAGACCCGGCGTGACGATGGTCGCCTTGATCGGGTCGAGCATGTTGAAGCCTTCGGCGAGCGGGCCGAAGCCGTGCCATGCGTCGTTCGGGCGCAGCATCCAGTCGTCGCGCGAGCCGATGCCTTCCTCGGCGAACTGTTCCGGGCCCCAGACCTTGAAGAACCAGTCGTCGCCGTATTCGGCGTCGACCTTGGTCATCGCGCGGCGGAAGTCGAGCGCTTCGGCAATCGACTCCTCGACGAGCGCAGTGCCGCCCGGCGCTTCCATCATCGCGGCGGCCACGTCGCACGAGGCGATGATCGCGTACTGCGGGCTCGTCGACGTGTGCATCAGATACGCTTCATTGAAGCGATGCTTGTCGAAGCGGCTGTTCTTCGAATCCTGCACGACGATCTGCGAGGCCTGTGAGATGCCGGCGAGCAGCTTGTGCGTGGAGTGCGTCGCGTACACCATCGCGCCGATGCGCGGACGGCCCGCGCCGATCGCGTGCATGTCCTGGTAGAACTCGTGGAATTCGGCGTGCGGCAGCCAGGCCTCGTCGAAGTGCAGCGTGTCGAGCCATTCGCCCAGCATCTCCTTGATCATTTCGACGTTGTAGATCACGCCGTCGTAGGTGCTTTGCGTGATCGTCAGGATGCGCGGCTTCAGGTTCGGGTTCTTCGCGAGTGCTTCGCGCGCGAACGGGTTCGCCTCGATCTTCTTGCGGATGTTCTCCGGCTCGAACTCGCTGCGCGGAATCGGCCCGATGATGCCGAAGTTATTGCGCGTCGGCGTGAGGAACACCGGAATCGCGCCCGTCATCGTGATCGCGTGCAGGATCGACTTGTGGCAGTTGCGGTCGACCAGCACGATGTCGCCGGGCGCGACCGTGCCGTGCCAGACGATCTTGTTCGAGGTCGAGGTGCCGTTGGTCACGAAGAACACGTGGTCGGCGCTGAAGATGCGCGCGGCGTTGCGCTCCGAGGCCGCCACCGGACCGGTATGGTCGAGCAGCTGGCCGAGTTCGTCGACCGCGTTGCAGACGTCGGCGCGCAGCATGTTCTCGCCGAAGAACTGGTGGAACATCTGGCCGAGCGGGCTCTTCAGGAACGCGACGCCGCCCGAGTGGCCGGGGCAGTGCCACGAGTACGACCCCTCTTCCGCGTACTGCACCAGTTCCTTGAAGAACGGCGGCGCGAGCGAGTCGAGATACACCTTCGTCTCGCGGATGATATGGCGCGCGACGAACTCCGGCGTGTCCTCGAACATGTGAATGAAGCCGTGCAGTTCGCGCAGGATGTCGTTGGGCAGATGGCGCGAGGTGCGCGTCTCGCCGTACAGGAAGATCGGAATGTCGGCGTTGCGGCGGCGCACTTCGGTCACGAACGCGCGCAGCGCGACGATCGCGGCGGCCAGTTCCGGCGTCTCGCCTTCGACCACCACGTTGTCGACGTACGGCAGCAGTTCGTCGTCGTCGATCGAGAGGATGAAGCACGAGGCGCGGCTCGACTGCTGCGCGAACGAGGTCAGGTCGCCATAGCTCGTCAACCCGAGCACTTCCGCGCCTTCTTTCTCGATGGCTTCGGCCAGCGCCCGGATGCCGGAACCCGAGATGTTCTCGGAGCGGAAATCTTCGTCGATGATGACGACGGGAAAACGGAACTTCATGGGCGATTCTCCAAAAAGAACGACCGCTGACTTACCTGGCAAGTGCAGCGGTCACCCGCATAGCTGATGGGTCAAGACGCTGCCGGGGTCACGTTTTCGGCAACGTGACGCCGTGCTGACCTTGATATTTGCCGCCGCGATCCGCGTACGACGTTTCACAAATTTCGTCGCTTTCGAAAAACAGCACCTGGGCGACGCCTTCGTTCGCGTAGATTTTCGCAGGCAAAGGTGTCGTATTCGAGAATTCGAGCGTGACATGCCCTTCCCATTCCGGCTCGAACGGCGTCACGTTGACGATGATCCCGCAGCGCGCGTAGGTGGATTTGCCGAGACACACGGTCAGCACGCTGCGCGGGATGCGGAAATACTCGACCGTGCGCGCGAGCGCGAACGAATTCGGCGGAATGATGCAGACATCGCCCTTGAAATCGACAAACGATTTCTCGTCGAAGTTCTTCGGATCGACGATCGTCGAATTGATGTTGGTGAAGATCTTGAATTCGTCGGCGCAGCGGATGTCGTAGCCGTAGCTCGAGGTGCCGTAGCTGACAATCTTCCGGCCGTCTTCGGAGACGCGGACCTGATCGGGCGCAAACGGCTCGATCATCTTGTGCGACTCGGCCATGCGCCGGATCCACTTGTCGGATTTGATGGTCATAGGTGAACGCTGCTCGACGTGAATGTCAGGTGTAACGAAAGGTGGGTGAAAAACAGCGGGCCGGCGCCAGGTGCCCAGCCCGCTGCGAAAGGCGCATATTTTACGCGATCACGGCGATGCCGCCGCCGGCCACCACGGCCGGCTACGGGCGAATCACGCCGCAGGCCAGCGCGACGCCGGCGCCGTGCTGCGGATACGCATAAGGATCGGTCGCATCGCGATGCAGTACGACCGCGCGTTGCAGCACCGAGCGGATGCCGTCGAGCGAGACGTCCGGCGCGACGATGAAGCCGGTGGCTACGCCGTTCGCATCCGCGTGGATGTTGCCGAGGTCGCCCTCGACGCGCGCGCCCATCTTGAGCCGCTCGGCCGCCGGCGAAAACACCTGGCCCGCGCTCGAGCCGTCGGCGGCATTGCAGTCGCCGCGCTCGTGGACCTGCAGCGCGTGGTCGCTATTGGGCGGCAAGCCCGCGAGATTGTAGGTGACCTGGACGCCGTCCGAGCGCTCGATAAACGTCACGAGGCCGTGCGCCTGATTGCCCACGGTGGGCAGCAGCTGCGCGTCGGCGCGCTTCTCCTGCGGTCTCAGGAACACGCCGCAGCCGCTCAGCAATACGCAGCAGGCAGTCAGAACGATAAATGCACGCACCGCCTGCCCGTCGATTCGTTTTCCCATGCGATCCTCTTGCCGGCCTGGCGGCCGCCCCTGCGGCCGCCGAGCCGAACTTGTGAAGCCGACATGATACCGCGAGAGCACGCATAAACAGACGCCCCGGACCCTTGCCCGAACGGCGACCCGCGTGTTTTTCGCGGGTCGCGCCCTCAGGTGTTCTGCACGACGATGTTCGGAAACTTCGAGGTCATATCGCGCGCGCGCTCGGCGATGTGGATCGCGACCTTGCGCGCGATCGCGCGATAGATCTCCGCGATGCGCCCGTGCGGATCGGCCACGACCGTCGGCGTGCCCGAGTCGGCCTGCTCGCGGATCGTGATGTCGAGCGGCAGGCTGCCGAGCACGTCGACGCCGTACTCCTTGCCCATGCGCTCGCCGCCGCCCGCGCCGAAGATGTGCTCCTCGTGGCCGCAGTTCGAGCAGATATGCAGGCCCATGTTCTCGACGATGCCGAGGATCGGAATGCCGACCTTCTCGAACATCTTGAGGCCCTTCTTCGCGTCGAGCAGCGCGATATCCTGCGGCGTCGTGACGATCACCGCGCCCGTCACCGGCACGCGCTGCGCGAGCGTCAGCTGGATGTCGCCGGTGCCGGGCGGCATGTCGACGATCAGGTAGTCGAGATCGTGCCAGTTGGTCTGGCGCAGCAGCTGTTCGAGCGCCGAGGTCGCCATCGGACCGCGCCACACCATCGGATTGTCGGCCTCGATCAGGAAGCCGATCGAGTTGGCCTGCACGCCGTGGCCCGTCATCGGGTTCATCGATTTGTCGTCGGGCGACTCGGGGCGGCCCTCGATACCGAGCATGGTCGGCAGCGACGGGCCGTAGATATCGGCGTCGAGAATGCCGACCGAGGCGCCCTCGCTCGCGAGCGCGAGCGCGAGGTTCACGGCGGTCGTGCTCTTGCCCACGCCGCCCTTGCCCGAGGCGACCGCCACGATGTTCTTGACGTTGGGCAACAGTTTCACGCCGCGCTGCACCGTATGCGCGGCGATCTGCTGGGACACCTCGACGCGCGCGTTCGCCACGCCCGGCACCGCGCGCAGCGCGTCGGCGAACTGCCGGCGAATCGTCTCGAACTGGCTTTGCGCCGGATAGCCGAGCACCACCTCGAGGCTGACCGTGTCGCCTGCCACGACCACGTTGCGAACATTTTTTGCGGCCGCGTACGGCAAGCCGGTGTTAGGGTCAGTGACGGCCGCGAGGGCGGCGTCCACCAAAGCCCGATCGATACTCATTGGCACTCCGTGGGAAACACATGGGGCACGGCGGCAACGAAGTCGCGGCCGCGCGCCAGAATTTGAAAAAAATTGTTATACGGCATTGCGAAAATCAGACGTGCCATGCACGCTTGCGCAGGCGGGACGCCATGGGGTCGCATCACCGCGTGTTTCAGGCATCATTGTAGTGTCTGGTGGCAGGCGTTGCCCGAAGACCCTTCTTCGCTGTCGGACCGGCGGCGAAGACAGGCGCCGGATTTCATCCCGGATTTCACCCGAATTTCACCGTTTCGTGCTGTTTCGCGCAGTTTTTCGAGTAGTCCGCTGTACCGTACGACCGCCGTCACGTCGGCTCGATAGTTTGGCTGGATCAACCGTACCCGCTGGTTCACTCGCTTCACTCAAGGGGATTTGAAAATGAATGCAAAAATCATGACTCGCATGGCTGTCTTCGCAGTTGCTGGCTCCCTGCTGGCAGGCTGTGCCACCCAACAGGGCACGAATACGGCAGTCGGCACCGGCGTCGGCGCCGGCACGGGCGCCGCGCTCGGCGCGATCTTCGGCGGCGGCAAGGGTGCGGCGATCGGCGCGGCCGCCGGCGCGGCGGTCGGCGGCATCACCGGCTACAACTGGGAAGCGATCCGCAACCGCATGTCGGGCGCCACCAAGGGCACCGGCACGCAGATCACCGAGCAGCCGGACGGCTCGCTCAAGCTGAACATCCCGAGCTCGGTCACGTTCGACACGAGCAGCTACGCGATCAAGCCGTCGTTTGCACCGGTGCTCGACCAGCTCACGCAGACGATGCAGCAGAACCCGGAAATCATCGCCCAGGTGGTCGGCCATACCGACAGCACCGGCTCGGCGCAATATAACCAGACGCTGTCGGTCAACCGTGCGCAAAGCGTGACGGGCTACCTGGCGCAACGCGGCATCGCGCCGCAGCGCCTCTCCGCAAGCGGCATGGGCGCGAGCCAGCCGATCGCCGACAACAACACGGAAGCGGGCCGCGCCGCGAACCGCCGCGTGGAAATCTATCTGCGCGCGACGGCTCAGCACGCTCCGCAATAAGGACGCGCTTCAGGAGAATGAGCGAGCCAGGGGCCGGGCGTTGCCGCCCGCCCCGGTTCGGGCGCCATCGGGAAGACCGGCATGGAGGTACGGCGATTTTGATCCGTTCCGAAGACGATTTCGGCTCGGGTTCGCATCAATTGCCGGCATCCAAGGAATTTGAAAGATGGTTAAAAAAATTTCGAACTCTGCCGAAAAACCGTGGTCTCTCTTTACGGTACGTGGCTGGCGAAGCCGCCGCGGCACCATTCTCCTCTTGTCGTTGTTGCTCCGGGGTTAATCACCCCGGTTTTTTTTGGGCGCGCGGTTTTGATGTGGTCAGCCGTGCTTCCGCCCCTGCCTTGCCCCTGATCCCCCGCTCGTCCAATGCCCTCGCCGTCCCCGTGACAGCGGCTCTGCCGGCCGGTCCCGCCCGTGCCGCGTGACGCGCCCGCCCTGCTAGAATTGCCGTTTCGTCCCACCGCAGGCACCCAAGATCCTTATGTCAGCCCCCGCCACCGATCTCACCGCAGGCGCGCCGTCCGGCCATCGCCAGATTCTCGTCACGTCGGCCCTTCCGTATGCGAACGGGCAGATTCATATCGGCCACCTGGTCGAATATATCCAGACGGACATCTGGGTCCGGACGCTGCGAATGCACGGCCACGAGGTCTACTACGTGGGCGCCGACGACACGCACGGCACGCCGGTCATGCTGCGCGCGGAAAAGGAAGGGCTGACGCCTAAACAGTTGATCGACCGCGTCTGGCAGGAACACAAGCGCGACTTCGACAGCTTCGGCATTTCGTTCGACAACTACTACTCGACCGATTCCGAAGAGAACCGCGTGCTCAGCGAGAACGTCTACCTCGCGCTCAAGGAAGCGGGTCTGATCGAGGCGCGCGAGATCGAACAGGCATATGACCCGGTCAAGGAAATGTTCCTGCCGGACCGCTTCATCAAGGGCGAATGCCCGAAATGCGGCGCGAAAGACCAGTACGGCGACAGCTGCGAAGTCTGCGGCTCGACCTACCAGCCCACCGAGCTCGTCAATCCGTACTCGGTCGTCTCGGGCGCGACGCCGGTGCGCAAGACCTCGACGCACTACTTCTTCCGCCTGTCCGATCCGCGCTGCGAAAACTTCCTGCGCGCATGGGTCGGTGGTTTGGCCCAGCCGGAAGCGACCAACAAGATGCGCGAATGGCTCGGCGACGCCGGCGAAGCCAAGCTCGCCGACTGGGACATCTCGCGCGACGCGCCGTACTTCGGCTTCGAGATTCCCGGCGCGCCCGGCAAGTACTTCTACGTATGGCTCGACGCGCCGGTCGGCTACTACGCGAGCTTCAAAAACCTCGCCGAAAAGCGCGGCCTCGACTTCGACGCGTGGGTGCGCAAGGGTTCGAAGGCCGAGCAGTACCACTTCATCGGCAAGGACATCCTCTATTTCCACACGCTGTTCTGGCCGGCCATGCTCGAATTCTCTGGCCATCGCACGCCGACCAACGTGTTCGCGCACGGCTTCCTGACCGTCGACGGCGCGAAGATGTCGAAGTCGCGCGGCACCTTCATCACGGCGCAGAGCGTGATCGACACGGGGCTGAACCCCGAATGGCTGCGCTACTACTTCGCCGCCAAGCTCAACAGCACGATGGAAGACCTCGACCTGAACCTCGACGACTTCCAGGCGCGCGTGAACAGCGATCTGGTCGGCAAGTACGTGAACATCGCGAGCCGCGCGGCCGGCTTCCTCATCAAGCGCTTCGACGGCCGCGTGCAGGACAGCGCGATGCATCATCCGCTGCTCGCCACGCTGCGCGAGGCGATTCCGCAGATCGCCGCAAACTACGAAGCGCGCGAGTACAACCGCGCGCTGCGTCAAACGATGGAGCTGGCCGACACGGTCAACGCCTACGTCGACACCGCGAAGCCGTGGGATCAGGCGAAAGACCCGGCGAACGCGGTCGCGCTGCACGAGACCTGCAGCGTCAGCATCGAGGCGTTCCGTCTGCTGTCGCTGGCGCTGAAGCCGGTGCTGCCGAAGCTCGCCGAAGCGGTCGAGGCGTTCCTCGGCATCGAGCCGCTCAAGTGGGCCGACGCCGGCGTGCCGCTCAGCTCGGCGCAGCCGATCAACGCCTACAAGCATCTGATGACGCGCGTCGATCCGAAGCAGATCGAAGCACTGCTCGCGGCCAACCGCGAGTCGCTGCAAGCCACGCCGGAAGCGGCCTCGGCCGACGCGAAGGGCACCTCGAAGAAAACCGCGAAGGCTCCTGCCGCAAAGGAAGAAGAGCCCGGCATCATCTCGATCGACGACTTCGCGAAGGTCGATCTGCGCATCGCGAAAATCGTCGACTGCAAGGCCGTGGAAGGCTCGGACAAGCTGCTGCAACTGACGCTCGACGTCGGCGAAGAGAAGACCCGCAACGTGTTCTCGGGCATCAAGTCGGCGTATCAGCCGGAGCAGCTGATCGGCAAGCTGACCGTGATGGTCGCCAATCTCGCGCCGCGCAAGATGAAGTTCGGCCTGTCCGAAGGCATGGTGCTCGCGGCATCGGCAACGGACGAGAAGGCCGAGCCGGGGCTCTACGTACTCGAACCGCATAGCGGCGCGAAGCCGGGCATGCGCGTGAAGTAAGGCGCGGCGCCGTTCGGGCGCTGTGCGGCAATCGTGGGAAAACGGCACGCCTGAAGCGTGCCGTTTTCTTTTGCGGCGGCACGATAACGCGATGACACGACGGCGCGGCGGCAGCGACAGCACGGGCGTTTGCGCTGACTGTTTGCAGCCAATCTCCGCGCTTAAGCCAGCGGAAACAGCCGTGCCGAACAGCAAACGCAACCGTGTGTAGTCGTAGCGCCCTGCAACGGCGTCACGTCACCCGCCCGCCCCACCGCCACCCTCACCACTTGATCCGGTCGAACCGCCGCGTATACAGCACGTCGGCCCCATAGAACGTGCCGCCGTACACCACGAACGACCAGTAGCGCGACAGGTTGATGGTCGCCTTGACCGCGTTGCTCGCCGACTGCAACCCCTGCTCGTAGCCGATCACGAGCCACTCGTTGATCGCCTTCGACACCATCACGACCTGCGGATCGGTCAGGCCGACGTCGCTGCGGCCGATCGAAAATTCGTCGAGCCCGACCGTCTGCGCAATCCGCTTGCCGGTCGCGCTGCCGAGCAGCGCAAGCGCCGTCGTCATCGTGCTCTGCTGGCCGAGGTTGTTGCCCTGGTCGGTGCCGTGGCCGAACAGCAGCCACGAGAGCTTTTCGTTATCGGGCACGCTCGGCTCCGACACGAGCCGCGCGACCGGCAATTGCAGCGTGCCCGTCACCTGTACGCCGGCCTCGACCTGCTGGTTGCGGCGCATCGCGAGAATGTTGATGCCCGGATTCGTGACCGGACCGTTGAACGTGAAGAAGCCGTTCTCGATCGCGAGCTTGCGGCCGAACGCGGTATAGGTCGAACCCGGTGTCACGCGCACGTTGCCGACCGCGCGCAGCGGCATGTTCGGCGCACTCGTCGCGGTGATCGTGCCGGCGAGGCCGAGATCGGCGCCCTGGCCGCGGAAGCGGAAGTTGTTGCCGAGACCGATCTGGATATTGGCGCGCGGCGAGAACGGGCTGACCCGCTGCTCGCCGCCTTCGCTCGGACGCGGCTGGCCGCCCGAGCGCGTGCCGTCCGGGCGGATGATCACGACGTCGTCGCCAAGGCTCGGCGCGGCCTGCTCGGGCATATCGAACAGCGCGCTGTCGACGACGAACTTGCCGTCGATAGCGAGCCCGCGCTCGGTCCCGCCGTTCGCGATGGCCGCGCTGCCCGACAACGACAGATGACGATCGGGCGACGCGAACACATCGAGCTTGTCGGCGACGATGCTCGCGGTCAGATCGGGCTCGGCGCCGTCGAGGCGAATGCGGCCGGTCGCGCGCAACGTGCCGCTCGAGCCATGAAACTCGACCTGCTGGAAATCCACCATGTTCTGCGACAGCGCGATGCGCACCACGCCGTCCTTCAGTTGCACACCCTGGCTGACCACGGTCGCGGACAATCCGTCGCCGACGAGCGAGCCCGTCACGCTCGGCTTCGCGACCGCGCCGCCGAGCGCGAGCTTGAGCGCGAGGTGCCCGTCGAGCAGATAGCTCGGACCGAGCAGGCCGCCCGTGGTGCGCAGCGACGGCACGTCGACATTGACGTTGCCCGACAACGCGCCCTGCGGATCGACACTCAACAGGCCATCGCGCATCACGAGCAGCGTGTGCGCATCGGCATCGATCACGCCGACCCGGCTCGCTTGCGCATGCACGGTCGCGTTGAGGCGATTGCCGCCCGTGAATTCGGCGCGCGCGCGAACCTCGCCAATCCCCATCGAGGCCAGCCCGCGGCCGATTTCGACCGTCACGTCGCCGCTGCGCCGCCGCAGTTCGATATGGCCGCTCGCCGTCGTGCCGAGCGAGAAGTCCCAGTCGCCGTCGAACACGAGATCGGTTCTGACGGCCGGCGGCTCGCCGGTGATTTCGCGGCGCAGGTCCTGCAGACGGGCGAGCGACACGCCGGTCAGATTGCCCGCCGACTGGATGCGGCCGTGATCGAAGGCGAACGATTTGAGGCTCAGCACCGCGCCTTCGATCGTCAGATGCGTGGCGCCGAGCGTGAGCCGGCCCGGCCCCGCGCCGACCGCGAGCGGCGCATCGAGATTGAGCGACGGCATGCCGCGATTCTGCAAACGCGTGACCGTGCCGTCCCAGCGCGTGCCGTCGCGGGTATCGGTCAGCTTGCCGTTGGCAGCAAGCGTCAGATCGAGCGGATGGTCCTGCATCTTGCCGATGGCCGCAGCCTCCAACGTGTGATTGGCGCGCGTGCCCGAGAGACGCGCCGTCAACGTGTTCAGATCGACGCCGCCTGCGCTCACGTTGCGCGCGTCGGTCGTGAACGCGAGCGCGCCGTTCGCGCCGTCGCGCAATTCGGCATGGCCTTCCGCATGACCGACCCGGTTGCTCGCGAACACGAAGCCGTCGGCCTTGTAGTTCAGCGTGACGTTCGGATGCGCGAGCGAGCCGGTCACGTCGCCGTCGGCGGCGACCGCGCCCGCGATGCCGAAACCGAGCCGTTCGAGCTGCGGCGCGTCGAGGCGAAAACGCAGCCGGTCGCCCGGCGCGCCGAAGCTGCCTTGCAGATCGACCTGGTTGCCCGCCACCGATAGCGTCGCGCGGCTCGGCAGAATCCGCGTACCGGCCAGCTGGATCGTGCCGCTGCCCGTGAGCGGCAAGTCGTCGTAGACGCTCGGCCCGAGCTTGAATTCGGCGCGCGTCGTGAAGACCGGCGCGAGCACGCCGGTTGCGCTGAGCGTGCCGTTCACGCGCGCCTCGATCCGGCGCGCGGGCGCTGCCGTACGTGGCGCGGGGGTTGCACGATGCGCGGGCGGCGTCTTGCGCTCCAGCACCTCGCTGCGCACCGCCGCCTGGGCGGTGTTCTTCGCCACGGCGGCGGCCTGATCGCCTTGGGCCGCGCTTTTCGCGCCGGCGGTTCGGGTGGTCCCCGCAGCCGGCGCGGCCGCCGACGCCACTGATGAAGCGGCCGGCGGCGTGACCGGCGTACGCGACGGCATCTGCGAAGTCAACGACAGCGGGTCGAAGTCGGTCAGTTGCGCTTTCAGGTTGTAGGTGGAATTCGCGTCGTGCTTGAGCGCGCCGGACAGATCGATACGGCCGCGGCCCGACGTCACGCGCACGTCGTTGAAGCTGATCCGCGCCGGGTCGAACGTGACCTTGCCCTGGGCGCGCAGCGCAGCGGCCGGGTCGGCGAGATCGAGCGTGAGGCTCTGGATATCGTCGTTCAGGCGGATGCCGATCGTGCCGCCCAGTTGCGTGGGCCGCACCGTCGCCTGCAATGCGTTCAGATCGAGCCGCGCGACGCGCAGGTCGATCTGGCCGTGCCGGTCGCTCAGCGTGCCGCCGCCCGTGACCGTCGCGTCGCGCACGAGCCGCACGTTCAGGTTCGAGATGCTTTGCGTCCGGGCGTCGAGCCGCACGTCGGTGTTCGCGTCGATGAGCGGCAGCAGGTTCTGGTCGATCGCGCCGGGTTTCGCGTTGACGATCGACAGGTGACCCGCGACGGCAAAGCCCGCGGTCGCGCCACTCGCCGCGTTCGCAGCCCCTGCTCCTGTAGAAGCAGCCGCGGTAGTAGCAGCCCCGCTGGCACCCGCCGGCACCCTGGCCTCGCCGCCCTGCCCCACCGGCTGCAACTCCGCGCGCACGGCCAGATCGGCCAGCGGCGCGCCAGGCGCAAAAGCTTGCGGATTCACGTGATCGAAGCTCAGCGTCGCGCGCTGCAGCGGCACCGCGTCGAACGGCGCGGCCTCGACCCGCGCGTGACCGGTCAACTTCATGCCGCTCGCATCGAGTTCGGCGACGAGCTGTTCGAGCGTGCCGCTCAGATGCCCGCCGACCTGCACCGCCTCGTCGCGGACCTTGCCCGAATAGCCGACCTCGCCGGTCAGCGGAAACGGCTGCACGCCGTCCAGTTTCGCCGACGCCGTCAGCGCGCCGAACGGCGTATCGAGCCGATCGATCGAGGCCTCGTGGTGGCGTCCATCGCTGCGCCCATGAAACGCGAAGTGCGACAACTCCGTCGTCGAAGTGCCCTGGTGCAGCAGTAAACGCTCGACCTGCACGTCGCGGATTTCGAGCGGCATCGGCAGGCGCAGATCGCGCGGCAGCTTCATCGGCTCGCTGCTGCTCGACGACGAGGCGCCCAGCCACGTCTCGATCGTGCCGACGTGCAGATAGTCGATCGTGAAGCGCCACGGCGTGCGCGCCAGCGCCCAGCGGCCCGCGACGCGGTCGATCCGGATGTCGGTGCCGCTGCCGTCGAGGCTGCGCCAGTGAACGTCGCGCAGTTGCACGCCGCTTGCGAGCGTACCGCCGTCGAGCGTGCCGCCGAGCTGGCCGCCCAATAGCCTGAGCGCCGCGTGCCATGCGTACGCGGTGCCGCGTTCGGTCGTAAGCGCGCCGTACAGCAGGCCGGCCGCGAGCGCGACGAGCAGCACCAGCACGGCCACCGTGCCCGCGACCGTTCTGAGCAGCAGCCGGCCCCAGCGCCGCTTCGACGGCGGCGTTTCGGGCGGCTGCCCCGGCGGCTCCGCTGGCGGCGTGGCGCCGGGCGGCTGTGCGGGGGTCGGGTCGGTGACGTCCGTGGTCATGCGTGAATAAGTTGGCGGATGGGATGGCGGGTTGGCATCGGCGCGTCAGAAGGCGATGCCGAGCGTCAGGTAAGGCCGCACGCTTCTGTTGCGGATGCCGTACGCGAGATCGACGTTGACCGGACCGACCGGGCTGCGCCAGCGCGCGCCGACGCCGACACCCGGATAGAAGACTTTCTCGCCCCAGGTGTCGGTGGCGGTGCCGATGTCGAAGAATGCGGCCGCGCCCCAGTCGTGCGAGAACCAGTGCTGATATTCGGCCGCGCCCGTCACGAGATATTTGGTCGGCAGGATCGAGCCGGCGACGTCGTTGCCGATGCTCTGGAAGCCGTAGCCGCGCACCGAGTTCGAGCCGCCTGCGCGGAACAGCAGCGATGCCGGAATGCCGCTCGAACTGCCGCTCGTGAACACGCCGCCGAGTTCGGCGCGAATCAGCACGATGTCGTCATGGCCGATCGGCAGATACTGCTGGCCGCGCGCGTAGCCGCGAATGAAGGTCTGGTCGGCCAGCAGGCCCTTGACCGCGAAGCCCGCCTCGGCGTGGATCAGGTTGCCGCTGCGCGGGAACAGCGGGTCGTCGGTATTGCGCCGGGTCCACGACCACGCCGGCACGAGCGCGTGCGCGGTGGTCGGCGGCGCCGCGTTCTGGTCGAGCCGGTCGTCGTAGAACAGCAGCGAGTAGCTGTAGTCGAGGAATTGCGAGGTGCGCGAGCGCTGCACGCCGCCGCGAATGCTGTAGATGCGCGTGTCGGAGACGTCGGTGGTCGTGTACGAGGCGAGCACGCTATTGGTCCACGCGCGCGGGCCCGGCGGCATCGACAGTTGAATCTGGCCGTACTGCTGGGTCTGGTCGGCGCGCCCCTCGACCGTGAACGGCCACGCCTTGCCGAACGTGTTCAGATAGGTGTACGCACCCTGCACGAGCGGACCGTTGTCGGTCGAATAGCCGACGCCGCCGCGAAAGCTGTGATACGGAAACTCCGACACTTTCACGTGCACCGGCGTGTTGAGCGGCTTGGCCGGGTCGTTGTCGAGATCGATCGCGACGCTCGCGAAGTACGGCGTGTTCTGCAATTGCCGCTGCAGTTCGGCGACGCTGCGCGTGTCGTAGACCTGGCCCGGCGAAATCGGATTGACGTTGTGGACGATGCGCTCGGGATAGCGCCGCGTGCCCTGCACGTCAATCGCGCCCATCGTGAAGGTCGGGCCGCTGTCGTAAGTTACCGACAGCTTCGCCGTGTGCGTGCGCGGATCGACGAGCGCCTCGGAGTGGTAGATCTTCGCGGCAAGATAGCGGCGCGATTGCAACTCGCGCAGCGAGGCGTTCTTCGCGTCGTCCCAGTCGCTCTGCGAAAACGGCTGGCCTTCGTGCAGCGAGAACGCGAAGCGGGTGGCGTTTTCCTGCGCCGTGTCCTCGGTCACGACCGCGCCGCGAAACGACAGGTCGACCGAGCTGACGAGGGTCTGCGGGCCCGCCTCGACCCGCACGGTGACGTGCCGCACGTCGTCGACGGTGCGCACGTCGGTGCTGACGACCGGCGAGAAGTAGCCCTGGGTCGCGGCGAGATCGCGCACCTGCTGCGGCGTGGCGGTAATCAGAAACGAGAACTGGTCTTCGCTGATGTCGGGCCGCTTCGCGAAACGGGCGATGTCGAGGTGCTGTTCGAGCAGCCGGCGCAGCGCGCGCGGCTCGGCGACGACGTCGACCTTGTAGCTCGGCTTCGCGCGCGCCGCGTGGGCCTCGCCGGCCACGAGCGTCAGCAGGACGAGACTCAACGCGAGCCACGCGCGCAGCCAGCACCGCACGGGCGGCGAACGGTGCCGCGCGGCGTGCCGCTGCCGTTCTCGCCCGCGCCGCCCACGCGGCTTGTCGATCGTACCTACCGCCAAACAGGACCTCCGGCCAGAATTGATCAGTGCTTGCTCCCGGCGCGCCCGGGCCTGCTATTTGACCACATCGGCGCGGGGGGCGAGATCCCAAAAAGAGGGGGCGGCGTTTTTCGACCGCGCGCGGCGCATGCGGTAAAATTCCGCCACGATGGCGCCGCGTCGCCGGCACTGCCGGACGCGCGCCCTTTCACCCATCACGGACGTCGAGCCATGTATCAATCGGACATCACCCAGTTCCTGAACCAGCTCAAGCAGCAGAAACCCAATCTGGAAGCCGAGCAACGCCGCGGCCGAGCGCTGCTGTGGGACAAACAGCCGGTCGATCTCGACGAACGCGCCGAGCAGCAAGCCTCGCGCGTCGCGCAGACACCCTACCAGTACTACCAGAACTTCTGAGCGCCCCAGTCACGCCGACGATGAGTCACGCCGACGAGGCCCACGGCCCGCTGCATGGGCCGCTGCACGGTCCGCCGGCCGATGCCGCGCTCGCCGCTCCCGCCACCGACTCGACACCCGACACGGTCGACGGCGTCGCGTTCGCGCGTCTGTACGGCGAGCCGCTGTTCAAGCTGCCGAACGACCTGTACATCCCGCCGGACGCGCTCGAAGTGTTCCTCGAGACCTTCGAGGGACCGCTGGATCTGTTGCTGTACCTGATCCGCAAGCAGAACTTCAACGTGCTCGACATCCCGATGGCGGATGTCACCACGCAATATCTCGGCTACGTCGAGCAGTTGCGCAAGACCAATCTCGAACTCGCGTCCGAGTATCTGCTGATGGCCGCGATGCTGATCGAGATCAAATCGCGCATGCTGCTGCCGGTCAAGAAGGCCGACACCGGCGAGGACGCCGAGGACCCGCGCGCCGAACTCGTGCGCCGCCTGCTCGAATACGAGCAGATGAAGCTCGCCGCGCAGCGCATCGACCAGTTGCCGCAGCTCGGGCGCGACTTCCTGCGCGCCGAGGTCTATATCGAGCAGAGCATCACGCCGCGCTTCCCGGACGTGAGCAGCGACGATCTGCGCGCCGCGTGGGCCGACGTCATCAAGCGCGCGAAGCTCGTCCAGCATCACAAGATTTCGCGCGAAGAGCTGTCGGTGCGCGAGCACATGAGCCTGATCCTGCGGCAGTTGCAGAACACGCGCTTCATCGAGTTCTCCGACCTGTTCGATACGAGCCGGGGTGTGCCGGTCGTGGTGGTGAACTTCATCGCCGTGCTCGAACTGTGCCGCGAATCGCTCGTCGAGATTACGCAGGCGGAGCCGTTCGCGCCGATTTACGTGCGGCTCGCTTATCTGCCGGCCTGATTGTGAACCGGCCGATCGCGGCGGCCCGATCGGTCCTGCTGTTTTTCGGTGGGGCCGGCGCAACGGCGGCTCCTAGCTCCCCCGGCCGCGCGACGGAACCGGCACCGCGCCGGGCCGCCGGCCCACGGGAAAACCGCTAGAACCCCGCCAACGCAAGGCCTGGCGGGCGCCACGGGCGAACCCGCCGCGCCCCGCGCCGGACACACGCCGCCATTCGGTGCGCCCGGTCCGCAAATCCACTACAATCCGCGCTCCGAACCCGTCATCGCCGGTAAGGCGGCGGCCTGCGCGATTCCCCGAGGTCTTGCGCCAACCGGGGCGCGCGCGGCGCGCGAACCCATTCCTGTCCGATCATGAAAGTCATCAGCTCGATCCATGAATTGCGCGACCAGTTGCGCGGCCAGAATCGCACGGCCTTTGTGCCGACCATGGGCAATCTGCACGAGGGCCATCTGTCGCTGATGCGCCTCGCGCGCCAGCACGGCGACCCGGTCGTGGCGAGCATCTTCGTCAACCGGCTGCAGTTCGGCCCGAACGAGGACTTCGACAAATATCCGCGCACGCTCGAAGCCGACATCGAGAAGCTGCAGAAGGAAGGCGTCTATGTGCTGTTCGCGCCGGCCGAAAAGGACCTGTATCCGGAGCCGCAAGAGTATCGCGTGCATCCGCCGCACGATCTCGGCGACATTCTCGAGGGCGAATTCCGCCCCGGCTTCTTCCACGGCGTATGCACGGTCGTGATGAAGCTGATGTCGTGCGTGCAGCCGCGCGTCGCGGTGTTCGGCAAGAAGGATTACCAGCAGCTGATGATCGTGCGCCAGATGTGCCACCAGTTCGCGCTGCCGACCGAAATCGTCGCCGCCGAAACCGTGCGCGACACCGACGGCCTCGCGCTAAGCTCGCGCAACCGCTATCTGTCGGACGCCGAGCGCGCCGAGGCACCGGTGCTGGCCGCCGAGCTGAATCGCATCCGCGACGCGGTGCTCGCGGGCGAGCGCGACTTCGCGAAGCTCGAACAGGCGGCGGCGGCAGCCCTCGCCGCGCGCGGCTGGAAGCCCGACTACATCGCGATCCGCAAGCGCTCGAACCTGATCGCGCCCGGCACACAGGACGCCAACGCGCCGCTCGTCGTGCTGGCGGCCGCCAAGCTCGGCGCGACCCGGCTCATCGACAACCTCGAAATCTGACGCCGCCAGCCGCCGGCGCTACGATCGAACCGGTCGCGACGGCACCGGGTTTCATCGAAACTACCCCGCACAGTCACACAGGATTGGTCATGCAACGCAACATGCTGAAGTCGAAAATCCACCGCGCCGTGGTCACGCACTGCGAGTTGCACTACGAAGGCTCGTGCGCGATCGACGAAGACCTGCTCGAAGCGGCGAACATCGTCGAAAACGAGCGCATCGACATCTGGAACATCAACAATGGCGAGCGTTTCTCGACCTACGCGATCAAGGGCGAGCGCGGCAGCGGCATGATTTCGCTGAACGGTTCGGCCGCGCGTCGCGCGCAGCTCGGCGATCTGGTCATCATCGCGGCGTTCGCGGTGGTCGACGAAGCCGAACTGAAAGCGGGCTGGAAGCCGGACCTCGTGTTCGTCGACGAAAACAACCGGATCAAGGGCAGCCGCGATCACGTGCCGACGCAGAACTGGACCTGAGCGCGGCCCGGCCTGCCACCTGACCGACGGCGGGCCGCCCCGCCGCGGTGCTTCGCTTCAGTCCTCTGCTTCAGTCCTTCGCTTCAGTCCTTCTTCCCCGTGCCGTTCGTCCACTCGACGATCGGCCGCCACTGCTCCAGATCCTTCTCCACGCGGCTTTTCGCGACGTCCCACAGCGTCAGGCCGTGTGCCGCGAGTTGCACGTAGTTCTGCGTGTCGCGCAGAAAGCCGAGCACCGGCAGCTTGAGCCCTTCGACGAAGCGATGCAGTTGCTCGGCCGAGCGCGTGCGCGAATCGACGCGCATGCCGACCACGCCGACCTCGATCGCGCCCTTCCTGACCGCCTTTTCCTTCGCGAGACGTTCGAGAAAATCCTGGGTCGCGAGAATGTCGAACATCGACGGCTGCAGCGGCACGATCACCTTGTCGGCCAGATCGAGCGCGATGTTCAGGCGGTTGCCGTGCAGGCCGGCCGGCGTGTCGATGACCGCGTGATCGAGCCCCTTGGGCGGCCTGGCCGGCGTCTCGGTGTTGACTTCCCACGTCTCGATGGCCGGCAGCGTCTCGGGCCGCAGCGCGAGCCACGCATGCGCGGACTGCTGCTTGTCGAGGTCGGCCAGTGCGACCCATTCGCCCTGCGCGGCGAAATAGCCGGCCAGATTGGTCGATAGCGTGCTTTTGCCCACGCCGCCCTTCGGATTCGCCACCACGATCACCGACATGAATTCTCCTGGAAAGAAGGCTGGACTCCGCCAGCCGGTTTGCCGCGCCATTGCGCCTGATCGGTTCAGACCAGCGCCCGCGGGTTCCGATCCGTGCCTGATCGGTCGTTTCTCAGGTTCGCCCGCCCGTCAGCCGTTGATAATATCGACAAATGCAGCGCGGCCGAAGCCCCAAAACGGCGAATCGGCTGCCTGAACCCGCCGTTTTATCGACAAGGACCCGAATCTCATGAGCACACTGCGCCCGGAATATACCGTCGAACGCCTGCACGAGCGCCAGCGAGGCAAGCTGCCGGACCTGCTCGGCCTGCGCGCGCTGTCCGTCGAACAGGGCATGCTGGTCGCGGAGCTGACCGTGCGCGAGGAACTGCTGGCGCCGAACGGCTTCCTGCACGCGGCCAGCGTGATCGGCCTCGCCGACACCGCCTGCGGCTACGCGTGCCTCGCGCACCTGCCGGAGAACGCGCGCAATTTCACGACGATCGAGCTGAAAAGCAACTTCCTCGGCACGGCGACGCAGGGCACGATCCGCGCGGTCGCGAAGGGCGTGCACCTCGGGCGCAGCACGCAGGTCTGGGACGCGACCGTCACCGGTCCGGACGGCAAGACGATCGCGCTGTTCCGCTGCACGCAGATGGTGCTGTACTGAGCGATGCCGTAAGCGATACGGCAAGCGGCGCGGGGCGCGCCCGATTCGCCCCGCGTCGAGGCAACGGGCGCGCGGCCGGGACGGCGCACGCTTTTTGCAGCTTGCGGGCGTGTTTCGGCGCTCCGGCCGTAGGCGCGGTGCAATCGCAGCACACGTTGCGACCTGCTCGGGCCAATGCCAGCCTTCACCCCACCGCCGCGAACAGCCTGCGCATATCGACGTGCGTGGCGAGCGTATCCGCGAGTCGCTCCAGCGACGCCTCGCGCAGCGCCGCGTAATCGACTTCCTCGGCGTCGCTCAGGCCCGCCCAGGCGAGCAGCGCCGCGCACGCGGCCGGCGTGTCGAACAGGCCATGCACGTAGGTCGCGAGAATCTGTCCGTCGACGGACAACGCGCCGTCGGGACGCGTGCCCTGCGCACCGGCGTTTTCCCGCGCGCCATCGAGCCGCAGCACCGGCGCATCGAGCGCCGGCCCGCGCGTCTCGCCCATATGAATCTCGTAACCCGCCACCTCGGGCGCACCGGGCAGCGCGAGCCGCCCGGTCACGTTCTTCAGCGTCTTCTCGCGCGTGAGCACCGTCGCATAGTCGAGCCAGCCGAGCCCCGCGGACGTGCCCGGCGCGCCCTCCACGCCATGCGGATCGGCAATCTCGCGGCCGAGCATCTGCATGCCGCCGCAAATGCCGATCACGCGTCCGCCGTAGCGCAGATGCTTCGCGAGCACCGCGTCCCAGCCCTGCGCGCGCAAAAACGCGAGATCGCCCGGCACGTTCTTCGAGCCCGGCAGGATGATCAGATCGGCGGGCGGCAGCGGCGTGCCGCCGCGCACGTACTGGAAATCGACCTGGCGGTGCACGCGCAGCGCGTCGAAATCGGTGTGATTGCTGATGTGCGGCAGCACCGGCACGACCACGCGCAGCAGGCGCGCCGCGTCGCCGCTGCCGGCCGCGCGCAGCTCGGGCGGCAGCATGTCCTCGGCGTCGAGCGTAAGGCCGTGCAGATACGGCACGACACCGAGCACCGGCTTGCCGGTCTTCGCTTCGAGCCAGTCGAGGCCGGGCTTGAGCAGGCTCACGTCGCCGCGAAAACGGTTGATGATGAAGCCGCGCACGCGCGCCTGCTCGCTTGCCGACAGGCACGCGAGCGTGCCGGTCAGATGCGCGAACACGCCGCCGCGATCGATGTCGGCGACGAGCACGACCGGGCAATCGACCGCTTCGGCGAAACCCATGTTGGCGATGTCGCGCTCGCGCAGATTGATCTCGGCCGGGCTGCCCGCACCCTCGACGAACACCGTGTCGTACGCCGCGCGCAGCCGCGCATACGACTCCAGCACGGCCTCGAACGCGACCGGCTTGTACTCGTGATACGCGCGCGCGTCGAGATTCATGCGCGCCTTGCCGTGGATGATGACCTGCGCGCCGCGATCGCTGGTCGGCTTGAGCAGCACCGGATTCAGATCGGTATGCGCGGCGATGCCGGCGGCGACCGCCTGCAGCGCCTGGGCGCGGCCGATCTCGCCGCCGTCGACGGTCACCGCGCTGTTCAGCGCCATGTTCTGCGGCTTGAACGGCGCGACCCGCGCGCCCGCGCGGCGCGCGAGACGGCACAGGCCGGCCACGAGCGTGCTCTTGCCCGCATCGGACGTGGTGCCCTGGATCATCAGCGTGCCGTGCGGCACGGGCAAGGCGTCGGTGGAAATCGGCGGGGTTCGGGTCACGGCAAGGGCGGTCGGATCGGAATGGGCGGTCAGGGCGATGCCGCGCGTGCTTCATGCACCTCGTGCAGCGGATGCATGAAGCACGCGCTTGGCACACTCGGTGCGCGCTGCCCGGCACAGGGCGCGCGGCGGCAAGACCGGCATTATCCCACCGCGCCGGCCGGCGGCGCACGCCGGTACAATCACGCGATGATTTCCCCCGACCTCACCTTCGTCCTCGGCGGCGCCCGCTCGGGCAAAAGCGCGCACGCCGAGCAGCTCGCGAGCGACAGCGCCCTGCCCGTCACCTACATCGCCACCGCCCGCGTCACCGGCGACGCCGAATTCGGCGCGCGCATCGCGCATCATCGCGCGCGGCGGCCCGCGCACTGGGGTCTCGTCGAGGCGGACCAGGACCTCGCCGGCGTCATCGCGCAACACGACGCGCCGGGTCAGTGCCTGCTGATCGACTGCCTGACGCTGTGGCTCGCGAACCTGCTCTGTCCTGCCGACACCGCCGACGCCGCCGACAACACCCGCGAAAACGCCCCGCCCATCGAGCCCTACCACGCGCGCGCCGCCGCGCTCGAAGCGGCGCTCGCCGCGGCGCGCGGCAAGATCATCGTGGTCAGCAACGAAATCGGCCTCGGCGTCGTGCCGCTCGGCGCGGCCACGCGTCTTTACGTCGACGAACTCGGACGGCTCAATCAACGCATCGCGGCACTAAGCCGCACCGCCACGCTGATGGTCGCGGGCCTGCCGCTCGCCCTGAAAACCGCGAGCCCCGCGTGATGCTGACTCTGCCGCTGATCGCGACGCTCGCCACCGCCGGCGTGGCCGTCGACCGCTGGTTCGGCGAGCCGCGCCGCGCGCATCCGCTGGTCGGCTTCGGCCACTGGGCCGCGCGCCTCGAAGCGCGTTGCAACCGCGGGCGGCGTCTGCGTCTGAAGGGGCTGCTCGCATGGGCGCTCGCGGTGCTGCCGCCAGTGCTGGTCGCGTGGTGGCTCGTCGCCGTGCTGCCGTTTTTCGCGGCCTGCGCGCTGCACGTCGCGCTGCTGTGGTTCGCACTCGGCGCGCGCAGCCTGCGCGACCACATCGCGCCGATCGCGCGGGCGCTCGGTGCCCGCGATCTCGCCAGCGCGCGCCTTCTGACCGCGCGCATCGTGTCGCGCGACACCACGCAATCCGACGAAGCCGCGCTCGCGCGCGCCGCCGTCGAGTCGGCGCTCGAAAACGGCAACGACGCGATCTTCGGCGCGCTGTTCTGGTTCGCGATCGCGGGCGGGCCGGGCGCGCTCGGCTTTCGCCTTGCCAATACGCTCGACGCGATGTGGGGCTATCGCACGCCGCGCTATCTGCGCTTCGGCTGGGCCGCGGCGCGCATCGACGACGTGCTGAACTGGATTCCCGCGCGCCTGACCGCCACGAGCTACGCGCTGCTCGGCGACACGCTGAGCGCATGGCGCTGCTGGCGCGAGCAGGCGCCGCGCTGGGATAGCCCGAACGCGGGCCCGGTGATGGCGTCCGGCGCGGGCAGCCTGAACGTGCTGATCGGCGGAGCGGCGGTGTATCACGGTGCGCTCGAACAGCGCCCGACGCTCGGCTTCGGGCATCCCGCCGAGGCGCGCCATGTGGGCGCCGCATTGATGCTGGTCGAGCGCACGGTGATCCTGTGGCTGGCCGTGCTGATCGTGCTGGCTTTGCTGAGCGTGCCGTTTCATGGTTAAGGCCATCGACCCGCGCGAGGATCGGCCCAGCGCCGAGCCGATGCCCGCCGGCCCGAGCATGCCCGCCGGCCCGATCGCGCACGGCGGCAACCTGCACGAAGCGGCCGCGCGCTACGGCCTGCCGTACGCGCAATGGCTCGATCTGTCGACAGGGATCAATCCGCACGGCTATCCGGTGCCGCCGGTTCCCGCCGACGCATGGCGCCGCCTGCCCGACGATGGCGACGGCTTCGCCGCGCGCGCCGCGCAATACTACGGTGCGCCCGATGCCGCGCACGTGCTGCCGGTCGCCGGCAGCCAGGCCGCGATTCGCGCGCTGCCCGCGCTGCTGCCGCGCGCGACGGTCGGCATCGCGCCGCTCACGTACGGCGAATACGCGCCGGCGTTCGCGCGCGCGGGGCACGACGTCGCCGCGCTCGACGTGCAGTGCGACACGCTGCCCGCCACGCTCACGCACGTCGCGATCGTGAATCCCGACAATCCGACCGCCACGCATCTCGGCGCCGACAAGCTGCTGCACTGGCACGCGCAACTGCGCGAGCGCGGCGGCACGCTGCTCGTCGACGAGGCGTTCGCCGATACGGTGCCTGCCGCGTCGCTCGCGGCGCGC
>NZ_JAAGPQ010000040.1:0-241 GCF_017104985.1 Paraburkholderia sp. Ac-20342
CCTGAAAAAAAAAAAAAACATCTACTGAGCCTGTGTTGGTCGTCTTATCTCCCCGTATATAAGCATTCACTCCACATCGCCTCTTTCTTTTCCTTCTATCGTCATGTCTGCCTCCGCTTTCATACGTTACACCTACACGACCTCTGTCCCTATCATACAACCTCACGCGAGACCTCATGAATGAATCATATCCAGCCTCCTGAACTATCAGTTACTCGCATACTACCATCCAGCTGATCAA
>NZ_JAAGPQ010000041.1:0-73800 GCF_017104985.1 Paraburkholderia sp. Ac-20342
TTGCCGCCCGTCGCCGCGGCGCCTTCGCGCGCCGCGCCGAAACCGGCCGCTGCGGGTTTCGGTCCCGCCGGGCGCGTCGGTTTGCGGGCCGACGGGCTGCCGGAACGCACAGGGGCGCGTTCGGACGAAGCCGGCCGCGGATGCTTGGCTGTTAACTTGGTTCGCATGAAATCTCACACTGCGATCGCGCGCAGCAACTCGGTTTCGACCTGAATTTGCAGGCGGTTGTCCGACAGGCCGTGCCCTTCGAGCAGAAACACGTCCTCGACGCGTTCGCCGAGCGTATTGATCCGCGCCGAGGCGACGCCGACCCGGTGCTCGGCCAGCACGCGCGCGATCGAATAAAGAAGGCCCGGCCGGTCGTTCGCCGACACGGACAGGATGTAGTATTGGCCGCGCTCGTCGGCCCGCAGGTCGACGCGCGGCGTGATCGGGAAGGTGCGCGACAGGCGCGAGAGCCGGCCTTTCGACGGCCCCGGCAGCAGCGTGCCGTGGCCCGCGAGCCGCGCGGTCAGTTCCTGCTCGACCAGATTGGCGATGTCGCGGTAGTGCACGTCCTCTTCGGTGTGCGCGACGAGGAAGTTGTCGAGCGCATAGCCGTGACGCGTCGTGCTCACGCGCGCATCGAGCACCGACAGGCCGTTGCGGTCGAAATACGCGCAGATGCCCGCGAACAGATCGGGCTGGTCCTTCACGTAGACGAGCACCTGCAAAGCCTCGCCGATCGGCGACGGCCGTGCGCGCACGAGCGGCGTCGGCGTTTCGACGTGACGGTACAGCACGCGCGTCTGCCATGCGATATCGGCCGCGTCGTGGCGCAGGAAGTAGCCGACGTCGAGCTTGTCCCACAGCGCGCGTTGCGCGCCTTCCGGCACGGTTTCGAGACGCAGCAGCGCAAGCGCTTCTTCCTGCCGCGACTTCAGTTCCGAATGCGCATCGGGCCGCGCGCCGCCGAGCACGGCGAGCGTGGCGCGGTAGAGGTCTTCGAGCAGCTTGCCTTTCCACGTATTCCAGACCTTCGGGCTGGTGCCGCGGATATCGGCCACGGTCAGCAGATAGAGCGCGGTGAGGCGCCGCTCGGTGCCGACCAGTTCGGCAAAGCGCTTGATCACTTCGGGGTCGCTCGTGTCCTGCTTTTGCGCGACCTGGCTCATCGTCAGATGCTGCTGCACGAGCCAGACGACCAGGTTCTCGTCCTCGCCGTCGATCTCGTGCTGACGGCAGAAGCGCCGCGCGTCGACCATGCCGAGCGTCGAGTGATCGCCGCCGCGGCCCTTGGCGATGTCGTGAAACAGCGCCGCCACGTACAGCACCCACGGCCGGTCGAAGTTCGCGATCAACTGGCTGCAGAACGGATATTCGTGCACGTGCTCGGCGACCGCGAAGCGGCGCAGATTGCGCAGCACCATCAGGATGTGCTGATCGACCGTGTAGACGTGATAGAGGTCATGCTGCATCTGCCCGACGATGCGGCGGAAATTCAGCAGATAGCGCCCGAGCACGCTGGTCTGGTTCATGAGCCGCAGCGCGTGCGTGATGCCGGCCGGCTGCTGGAGGATCGCCATGAAGAGCCGGCGGTTTTCAAGATCGCGCCGCCAGTGCTGGTCCATCACGTCGCGCGCGTTGTAGATCGCGCGCAGCGTGCGCGCCGACAGGCCCTTCACGCCGGGCGTCTGCTCGTACAGCAGGAACGCTTCGAGGATCGAGTTCGGCTCGCGCTGGAACACGTCGTCGGCGGCGATTTCGAGCATGCCCTGTTTTTCGACGAAGCGCGCCGACAGCACGCGCGTGATGCCGCTCGTGCTCGGGAACAACTGCGCCTCGACGTTCTGGATCAGGATCGTTGCGAGTTGCGTGACGGCCTTCGCGGCCCAGTAGTAGCGGCGCATCAGCTGTTCGCTCGCGCGCTTGGTCGCGGTCGGCTTGTAGCCGAAGCTTTCGGCGACGGGCGTCTGCAGGTCGAACACGAGAATGTCCTGGCGGCGCCCGGCGGTCACGTGCAGCCGGGCGCGCAGCGCCTTCAGGAAGCCCTCGTTGCGGCGCAGCTCGCGCGCCTCGCGCTCGGTGATAAGCCCGCGCGCTTCGAGTTCGCGCCAGCTGCTGCCGAAGCCGGCCGCCCGCGTGATCCACAGGATCAGCTGCAGGTCGCGCAGCCCGCCCGGGCTCTCCTTGATGTTCGGTTCGAGCGCGTAGGGCGTGTCCTGAAATTTCGCGTGGCGCTGGCGCATTTCGAGCACCTTCGCCGTGAAGAACGCCTTCGGGTCGAGCGCTTCGCGGTAGCGCGCCGCGAAGTCGTCGAACAGCGCGGCGCTGCCGGTGATGCGCCGCGCTTCGAGCAGCGAGGTGCGCACGGTGACGTCGTTGGCCGCTTCCTCGAGGCATTGCGACACGCTGCGCACGCTGCTGCCGAGTTCGAGCCCGAGGTCCCACGCGAGGCTGATGAAGCGTTCGATACGTGCTTCGGCATGTTCGAGCGGCGCGTCGGGCAGCAAGACCAGAATGTCGATGTCGGAATGCGGCGCCAGCTCGCCGCGTCCATAGCCGCCGACCGCGACGAGCGCGAACTCGCCGGGCAGCTCGCAGGTCTCCCAGGCGGCGCGCAGCGAGCCGTCGGTGGCGCGCGCGAGGGCGGCCATCAGCGCGTCGACGTTGGTGGCCGTCCGGAAGCGCTCCAGCAACTGGGCTTTGGCCACTTTGTAGTCCGCCTTGAGCGACGTGGCATGGGATGGGGTGACGGCTGGAACGCTGCTCATTGGCGGGCGGCGGTGAGGGCGGGCCCGCTCAGGCGGTCGCGGCGACGACGGGCGGCCGCGCGGGCGTGCCGGCCGACACGGTCAGCACGTCGTAGCCGGTTTCCGTGACGAGCACCGTGTGTTCCCACTGCGCCGACAGGCTGCGGTCCTTGGTCTTGACGGTCCACTGGTCGGGCATCGTGCGGATGTCGCGGCGGCCCGCGTTGATCATCGGCTCGATCGTGAAGATCATGCCGGCCTGCAGTTCGATGCCGGTGCCGGGGCGGCCGTAGTGCAGGATCTGCGGGTCTTCGTGGAACACCGTGCCGATGCCGTGGCCGCAATATTCGCGCACCACGCTGTAGCCGAGGCCTTCGGCGTGCTTCTGGATCGCATAGCCGATGTCGCCGAGATGCGCGCCGGGGCGCACCTGGTCGATGCCGAGCCACATGCATTCGAAGGTGGCCTGCACGAGGCGCTTCGCCATGATCGAGCCTTCGCCGACGATGAACATGCGGCTCGTGTCGCCGAAATAGCCTTCCTTGATGACGGTGATGTCGATGTTGAGCGCGTCACCGTTCTTGAGCGCCTTGTCGCCCGGAATGCCGTGGCAGATCACGTCGTTGACGGAAATGCAGGTGGCTTTCGGATAGGGCGGGTAGCCGGGCGGCTGGTAATTGAGCGGCGCGGGAACGGTGCCCTGTTCCTTCAGCATGTATTCGTGACAGAGGCGGTCGAGTTCGCCCGTCGTGACGCCGGCCTTGACGAACGGCGTGATGTAGTCGAGCACTTCGCTGGCGAGCCGGCAAGCGACGCGCATCTGTGCGATATCGTGGTCGTTTTTGAGGGTAATAGCCATAAGTCGGGCCTGAAATGCGATTTATTGCGGGATTATCGCACCATATTCCGGCTGCCGCAGGCTTTTGCAAGCGGGCGGGGCGTTTTGCGGGCGCCCAGTGCGATCTTCCGCCGATGGGCGGCGAGGCTGGCGGCGGCCATCGGCGCGGGTTGAGTCGGTCGATAGTCGCGTGCTATAATCTTCGGCTAAGTCGATCCACGCCCAGTTTTTTATTGCATTGACGCGAGTCATGTGAATGATGCAAATAAGGGTGGGGCGGGAAAGGTTTCTCGCGGCGCTGGTTGCTTGTGCCGCGGGTGAGAAAGTAGTTAGTTAGTGCAAAAGCAGTGCAGGCAACTCATTCGCAAGCCGGCGCATCCAGGGTGTCGCCGCGTTCCAGCCGGAAGAAGGCGGGCGCGGCCGATACGGCAGCCGGCTTAAGACCCAACCCTCGTGGAGAATTTCATGGCAGTTACGATGCGTCAAATGCTGGAAGCCGGTGTCCATTTCGGCCACCAAACGCGCTTCTGGAACCCGAAGATGGCCCCCTTCATTTTCGGTCATCGCAACAAGATTCACATCATCAACCTCGAAAAGACGCTGCCGATGTACAACGACGCGCTGAAGTACGCGCGTCAGCTGGCATCGAACCGCGGCACGATCCTGTTCGTCGGCACGAAGCGTCAATCGCGCGACACGATCGCCCAGGAAGCGCAGCGCGCCGGTATGCCGTTCGTCAACGCGCGCTGGCTCGGCGGCATGCTGACCAACTTCAAGACGCTGAAGGTTTCGATCAAGCGCCTGAAGGACATGGAAGCGGCGCTGGAAGCCGGTGAAACCGAGCGCATGAGCAAGAAGGAAGCGCTGCTGTTCGAACGCGAAATGGCCAAGCTGCAAAAGTCGATCGGCGGCGTGAAGGACATGGGCGGCATTCCGGACGCGATTTTCGTCGTCGACGTCGGCTACCACAAGATTGCCGTGACCGAAGCGAACAAGCTCGGCATTCCGGTTATCGCCGTGGTCGATACGAACCACTCGCCGGAAGGCGTGGACTACGTGATCCCGGGTAACGACGACGCCAGCAAGGCCGTCGCACTGTACGCGGCTGGCGTGGCCGACGCGATCCTCGAAGGCCGTGCGAACGCGGTCAACGAAGTGGTCCAGGCTGCCCGCGGCGGTGACGGCGACGAGTTCGTCGAGGTCAACGGAGAAGCGTAAAGCTGCCCCGTGTCCGGCAAAAAAGGGGGCTTCTTACAGGCCCCCTTTTTTTAAGCCGCGACGCCTGTAACAAGCGTTGTAACAGGCATCTGGCAGAGTGCTTCAGGCGGCGCCTCGCGCGTCGCTCGCAAAAATTCGCGAAAACGCTGAAACGAATTCCTGCCGCCGGCATCGAAATGCGGGCGGCGTGTGACAGACAGAACCCAAGGAGCAAATGATGGCGGCAATTACCGCAAGCATGGTTGCAGAACTGCGCGCAAAGACCGACGCGCCGATGATGGAATGCAAGAAGGCACTGACGGAAGCCGACGGCGATCTGGCGCGCGCTGAAGAGCTGCTGCGCGTGAAGCTCGGCAACAAGGCGAGCAAGGCGGCATCGCGCGTGACGGCTGAAGGCGTCGTCGCCTCGTTCATCAACGGCAACGCTGGTTCGCTCGTCGAACTGAACTGCGAAACCGACTTCGTTTCGAAGAACGACGACTTCCTCGCTTTCTCGAAGAAGGTTGCGGAACTGGTCGCAACGCAGAACCCGGCTGACGTCGCCGCGCTGTCGGCACTGCCGCTCGACGGCTCGACCGTCGACGCGGTGCGCCTCGCGCTGGTCGGCAAGATCGGCGAAAACCTGTCGATCCGCCGCTTCGAGCGCTTCGATACCGCCAACAAGCTGGCCTCGTATCTGCACGGCACGCGCATCGGCGTGCTGGTCGAGTACACCGGCGCGGACGAGCAGGTCGGCAAGGATGTCGCTATGCACATCGCCGCCATGAAGCCGGTTTCGCTGTCGTCGAATGACGTGCCGGCGGACCTGATCGCCAAGGAACGCAGCATCGCTGAGCAGAAGGCCGCCGAATCGGGCAAGCCGGCTGAAATCGTCGCGAAGATGGTCGACGGTAGCGTGCAGAAGTACCTGAAGGAAGTGTCGCTGCTGAACCAGACGTTCGTGAAGAACGACAAGCAGACGATCGAACAGATGCTGAAGGCGGCGAATTCGAGCGTGCAGAAGTTCGCGCTGTTCGTGGTCGGCGAAGGCATCGAGAAAAAGCAGGACGACTTCGCCGCGGAAGTGGCCGCCCAGGTCGCTGCTGCAAAGCAACAATAAGCCTTACCTAAGCTTCATAGCCGTACCGTTGGACCCGCGGCGAAGCAGGACTTCGCCGCGCTCGGCGGCGCCGCAAGGCCGTGCACGGGTTGACCCCCGCCGCGCGGCCGCCGCCGGCGAACCCTAGGGTTCGTCAATTTGGCGGCGCTTGCCCGAATCAGCGTTTCACCCCTACATTAGTCCCTTGTTGTTGCCCTGTTCTGCGCGATCTGGATACCTCTATGCCCACTGCCTATAAACGCGTCCTGCTCAAACTCTCCGGTGAAGCTCTGATGGGCGACGATGCCTTCGGCATCAATCGCGCGACCATCGAACGAATGGTGGCGGACGTGGCCGAAGTGGTTCGTCTCGGAACGCAGCTGGCCGTGGTGATCGGCGGCGGCAATATTTTCCGTGGCGTCGCCGGCGGCGCGGCGGGCATGGACCGCGCGACGGCCGACTACATGGGCATGCTGGCCACGATGATGAACGCGCTGGCGCTGCAGGACGCGATGCGCCACGCCGGTATCGAGGCGCGCGTGCAGTCGGCGTTGCGCATGGATCAGGTCGTCGAGCCGTACATCCGGCCCCGCGCGATCCGCCAGCTCGAGGAAGGCAGGGTCGTGATCTTCGCGGCCGGCACCGGCAACCCGTTCTTCACGACCGACACGGCGGCCGCGCTGCGCGGCTCGGAAATCGGCGCGGAAGTGGTGCTGAAGGCCACCAAGGTGGACGGTGTCTATTCGGCCGATCCGAAGAAGGATCCGAGCGCGACCCGTTACACCACGATCAGCTTCGACGAAGCGATCGGCCGCAATCTGCAGGTGATGGACGCGACGGCATTCGCGCTGTGCCGCGACCAGAAGCTGCCGATCCGCGTGTTTTCGATCGTCAAGCCGGGTGCGCTCAAGCGCATCGTACAAGGTGAGGACGAGGGCACCCTCGTCCACGTGTAAACTTCGTTTTACGTTACGTGGGCTTTGACGCGAGCCCGGGCCGCCGCATCGCGCGTGCCGGGCGGCTCGCACCGTTTTGAAGGTTCGGAGGTTTAAAAATGTCTGTGGCTGATATCAGGAAGGGCGCGGAGCAGAAGATGCAGCGCTCGATCGACGCGTTCAAGAACGACCTGTCGAAGATCCGCACGGGCCGTGCGCACACGGGCCTGCTCGATCATATCCAGTGCGACTACTATGGCTCGCCGGTGCCGATTTCGCAGGTTGCGAACCTCACGCTGATCGACGCGCGTACGATTGGCGTGCAGCCGTGGGAAAAGAAGATGGTCCAGGTCGTCGAAAAGGCGATCCGCGAGTCGGACCTGGGTCTGAACCCGGCCACTCACGGCGACGTGATCCGCGTGCCGATGCCTGCGCTGACCGAAGAGCGCCGCCGCGAACTGACCAAGGTCGTGCGCAGCGAAGCGGAAACCGCCAAGGTGGCCGTGCGCAATCTGCGCCGTGACGCCAACGAGCAACTGAAGAAGCTCGTCAAGGACAAGGAAATTTCCGAAGACGACGAGCGCCGCGCGGGTGACGACGTCCAGAAGCTGACGGACAAGTTCGTCGCCGAAATCGACAAGCTCGTCACGACGAAAGAAGCCGAGATCATGACGGTCTGACGCCGTTCGGCTCAGTCCCTTCTGGTTTCCACTTCTTTACTGGCATTACTGTCCCGACGGCCATGACCTATACCAGCTCAACCGTGCGCGTGCCTGAAGTCGCCGCGGTGCCGCGACATATCGCGATCATCATGGATGGCAACGGCCGTTGGGCCACCAAGCGGCGTCTGCCGCGCGTGGCGGGCCATACGCGCGGCGTCGACGCGGTGCGCTCGGCCGTCGAGGCGTGCGCGCAGCGGGGCGTCGAATATCTGACGCTGTTCGCCTTCAGTTCGGAGAACTGGCGCCGCCCGAACGAAGAGGTGTCGTTCCTGATGCGCCTCTTCGTCACCGCGCTCGAGCGCGAGATCGGCAAGCTGCACGCGAATGGCATCCGCCTGCGCGTGGTCGGCGATCTCGAGCGTTTCGACGTGAGAATTCGCGACCTGATCAGGCGCGCGGAAACCAAGACCGCGCGCAACACCCGTCTCACGCTGACCATCGCCGCGAACTACGGCGGCCGCTGGGACATCATGCAGGCCACCCGCAAGCTCGCCGAGCAGTCGGCGGCGGCGGGCAAGCCGGTCGAGGTGAACGAAGACTCGTTCGCCGAGCATCTGTCGATGGCCTACGCGCCCGAGCCCGATCTCTTCATCCGTACCGGCGGCGAGCGCCGCGTCAGCAATTTCCTGCTGTGGCAGCTGGCCTACACCGAGTTCTATTTCACCGACACGTTCTGGCCGGATTTCGACGCCGACGCGCTCGCTCATGCCATCGCCTCGTACGGCGATCGCGAGCGCCGCTTCGGCCGTACCAGCGCCCAGCTCGAGCCGCAATCGCAGAACGTCGATTCGCTTCCATGCTAAAGACCCGTGTCATCACGGCGATCGTCCTGCTGGCCGTGTTCCTGCCTGTCACGCTGTTCGCGCCGGTCGGCGCGTTCGGCGCGCTGATCGCTTTCGTCGTCGTGTTCGCCGCGTGGGAGTGGGCGCGCCTGCTCAAGGTCGGCGGCGCCGGCCCGGTGGTCTACGCGCTGCTGGCGGCGCTCGCGCTGGTCGCGAGCACGCGGCTCGGCACGGGCATCGCGGAGGCCCGTTCGCTTTTCAAGGCCGCCGCGATCTTCTGGGTGATCGCCGGTCCGTTCGTGCTGCTGCGCAAGCCCGCGCTCGCGCAGGGCGCATGGCGCACCTTTCTGTTTCTTGCCGGCATTGTCGGATTCGTCGCGTGCTGGCATGCTCTCGTCGCCGCACGCATGCAAGGCGTGCCGTTCGTGCTGTCGCTGCTGCTGCTGGTATGGCTCGCCGATATCGGCGCATACTTCTCGGGAAAGGCTTTCGGGAAACACAAGCTGGCGCCGGCCATCAGTCCGGGTAAAACCTGGGAGGGCGCGATCGGCGGCTGGCTGCTGGTCATGATCGTCGCGGCGGCGGCGGTCTTTTTGCACGCGTTCGAGCCAACCCTGTATTCTGCGCTGCTGGCGCAATGGGGCGCCGTGCGCACCGTGCTCGCACTGACCTTGCTGGTGGCCTTCAGCGTGGTCGGCGACCTGTTCGAATCGATGCTGAAGCGCCAGGCCGGCGTGAAGGACTCGAGCGGTTTGCTGCCGGGCCACGGCGGCGTGCTCGACCGCATCGACGCATTATTGCCGGTGCTGCCGCTTGCCATGCTGCTGCTCGGCTAGAGAAAGAGATATGCAAAAACGTCTGACATTGCTCGGTTCCACGGGCTCGATTGGAGACAGTACGCTCGACGTCGTCGCGCGCCATCCCGAGCGTTTTTCGATTTACGCGCTGTCCGCGCATCGCAACGGCGACAAGCTCGTCGAGCAATGCTTGCGCTTTGCGCCCGAAGTGGCGGTGGTCGGCGATGCCGACACGGCCGCCAAGGTCGCCGCGCGGCTGCGCGAAGCGGGCAGCAGGACCGAGGTCGCCTACGGGCCGCAAGCGCTCGTCGACGTCGCAAAGAGCGACGGTTGCGATACGGTGGTGGCGGCGATCGTCGGCGCGGCCGGTCTCGCGCCGAGCCTTGCCGCGGCGCGCGCGGGCAAGCGCATCCTGCTGGCGAACAAGGAAGCGCTGGTGATGTCCGGCGCGATCTTCATGGACGCGGTGCGCGACCACGGCGCGGTGCTGCTGCCGGTCGACAGCGAACACAACGCGATTTTCCAATGCCTCCCGCACGAGGCATCGCAGCATGGCGGCGTCTCGAAGATCATCCTGACCGCGTCGGGCGGGCCGTTCCGCACGCGCGAGCGGGCCACGCTCGTCGACGTGACGCCTGACGAAGCCTGCAAGCACCCGAACTGGGTGATGGGCCGCAAGATTTCGGTCGATTCGGCCACGATGATGAACAAGGGTCTCGAAGTGATCGAGGCGCATTGGCTGTTCAACCTGCCGGGCGAGCGCATCGAGGTGCTGATCCATCCGCAGAGCGTGATCCATTCGCTCGTGTCGTACGTGGACGGCTCGGTGCTCGCGCAACTCGGCAACCCCGACATGCGCACGCCGATCGCGCATGCGCTCGCGTTCCCCGAGCGCGTCGATTCGGGCGTCGCGCAGCTCGATCTCGCCCAGATCGCCTCGCTGTCGTTCGAAAAACCCGACTACGCGCGCTTCCCGTGCCTCGCGCTCGCGATGAAGGCGCTCGCGGAGGGCGGCATCGCCAGCGCCGCGCTCAATGCCGCGAACGAGATCGCGGTGGAAGCGTTCCTCGCGCGCCGCATCGGCTTCATGGCGATCGCCGAAGTGGTCGACTCGGTGCTTTCCGCGTTGCCGAACCGCAGCGCGCACGCGCTCGACGACGTCATCGAGGCGGACGCCGCCGCGCGCCGCGCCGCGGCCGCATTCATCGCGCGCCTGCCCGATGGCGCCCGTCGCACGGAACGCGCCGTCCAGTGAGGCGTTCATGAACCTGCTGATCGAACTGCTCGCTTTCGCGGTTGCGATTGGCGTACTCGTGGTGGTCCACGAGTACGGGCATTACAGCGTCGCGCGTTTGTGCGGCGTGAAGGTGCTGCGTTTTTCGATCGGCTTCGGCAAGCCGCTGGTCCAGTGGGTGAGCCCGAAGACGGGCACCGAGTGGACGATTGCCGCGTTGCCGCTCGGCGGTTACGTGAAGATGCTCGACGAGCGCGAGACGGGCGCTGCGGCGATTCCCGCCGCGGATTTACCGCATGCGTTCAACCGGCAGTCGGTGTGGCGGCGCTTTGCGATCGTCGCGGCGGGGCCGGTCGCCAATTTCCTGCTCGCCATCGTCCTGTTTGCGCTGGTGTTCGCCACCGGCGTGACGGAACCGTCGGCCGTGCTCGCGACGCCCGCGCCGAATACGCCGGCCGCACTGGCCGGCTTCGAGGGCGGCGAGACGATCGTCGGCGTGCGCGCGGACGGCGCCGATCAGACCGAGCCGGTGCGCTCCTGGTCGGATCTGCGCTGGAAGCTGCTCGGCGCCGCGTTCGATCACAAGCACATCGTGCTCGTCGCGAAGGACGCGCACGGCACGTCCGATTTCCCGATGGACCTGCGCGGCCTCGCCGAGAAGGACGTCGACGACGATTTCATGTCGCACCTCGGCTTCGAGCCCGGCGGCGGCAAGCTTACGGTGGCCGGTATCCAGGCGGGCAGCGCGGCGCAGAAGGCCGGGCTCGTCACGGGCGACCGGCTGCGCGCGATCGACGGCACGCCGGCCGATAATGCCGCGGCCTTCATCGCTTATGTAAAATCGCACGCCGGCGAACCGCTCAGGCTGCAGGTGGAGCGCGGCGGCCGCGGCGGTCATGCGGCGGGCACCCTCGACGAGCTCAGTATCGTGCCGCAGTTGCAGCGCGACGCGGCGACCGGCCAGCAGATCGGCCGCATCGGCGCCGAACTGGCGACCCAGGTGCCGTCGATCGAGGTGCGCTACGGGCCGCTCGAAAGCCTGCGGCTCGGCGCGCGCCGCACGTGGGACCTCGCGGTGTACTCGGTGCGCATGTTCGGGCGGATGATCGTCGGCGAGGCGTCGCTGAAGAACCTGTCGGGTCCCGTGACGATCGCCGACTACGCGGGAAAGAGCGCGCGTCTGGGGCCTTCGGCGTTCCTGTCGTTCCTCGCCCTTGTCAGCATCAGTCTCGGTGTGCTGAACCTGCTACCGATTCCGGTATTGGACGGGGGGCATCTGTTATATTATTTGGTTGAAGCTGTAACCGGTAAAGTTGTCTCTGATCGTTGGCAACTCGTTTTTCAGAGGGCGGGTCTCGCCTGCATCGTCGCGCTGTCGGCGATTGCGCTGTTCAACGATCTGGCTCGTTTAATCCATTTTTAAAGTGTCCGGCGGCGTTCTCGAGGGCGGCCGCCCGGCCTGATGCAGCTATACACACTGGGGAAGCACGTTGTTTAAACCTCATCGCTTTGGTCCGAAGACGGTTATAGCCGCGGCGTTCGCCGCGCATGGGCTGGTTGCTCACGCAACAACGCCCTTCGTGGTGCAAGACATTCGCATTGAGGGATTGCAACGCGTCGAACCCGGTACGGTGTTCGCGTATCTGCCCATCAAGCAAGGCGATACCTTTAGCGACGACAAGGCGTCCGAAGCAATTCGCGCGCTCTATGCGACCGGCTTCTTCAACGATGTCAAGATCGCGACCGAGGGCAACGTCGTCATCGTGCAGGTGCAGGAGCGTCCCGCGATCGGCACGATCGACTTCGCCGGCATTCACGAGTTCGAGAAGGACAACCTGACCAAGGCGCTGCGCGCGGTCGGGCTGTCGCAAGGCCGCTACTTCGACAAGGCGCTCGTCGACAAGGCCGAGCAGGAGCTGAAGCGTCAGTATCTGACGCGCGGCTACTACGCGGCCGAAGTCACCACCACGATCACGCCGATCGACCGCAATCGCGTCGCGGTGCTGTTCTCGGTGGCCGAAGGTCCGAGCGCGAAGATCCGCCAGATCAACTTCATCGGCAACAAGGCGTTCAGCACCGGCACGCTGCGCGACGAAATGCAGCTGTCCACGCCGAACTGGTTCTCGTGGTACACCAAGAACGACCTGTACGCGAAAGACAAGCTCACCGGCGACCTCGAGAACATCCGTTCGTACTACCTGAATCGCGGCTACCTCGAGTTCAGCATCGAATCGACCCAGGTGTCGATCACGCCGGACAAGAAGGACATGTACCTGACGGTCACGCTGCACGAAGGCCAGCCGTACACGATTTCGAACATCCGCCTCGCCGGCAATCTGCTCGACCGCGAAGCGGAACTCAAGAAGCTGATCAAGATCAAGCCGGGCGACCGCTTCTCGGCCGAAAAGCTGCAGGCCACCACGAAGGCGATCGTCGACAAGCTCGGCGAATACGGCTATGCGTTCGCCACCGTCAATGCGCAGCCGCAGATCGACCAGAACAACCACACGGTCGACCTCACGCTGCAGGTGGACCCGAGCCGCCGCGTCTATGTGCGCCGCATCAACGTGGTCGGCAACACGCGTACGCGCGACGAAGTGGTGCGCCGCGAAATGCGCCAGCTCGAAAGCTCGTGGTTCGATTCGAACCGCCTCGCGCTGTCGAAGGACCGTATCAACCGTCTCGGCTACTTCACCGACGTCGACGTGACCACGGTGCCGGTGGAAGGCACGCCCGACCAGGTGGACATCGACGTCAAGGTTGCCGAAAAGCCGACCGGCGCGATCACGCTCGGCGCGGGTTTCTCGTCGACGGACAAAGTGGTGCTGTCGGCCGGTGTCTCGCAGGACAACGTGTTCGGTTCGGGCACGAGCCTGTCGGTGAACGTCAATACCGCGAAGACGTACCGCACGCTGACGGTCACGCAGGTCGATCCGTACTTCACGGTCGATGGCATCAAGCGCATTACCGACGTCTACTACCGCACGTATCAGCCGCTGTACTACTCGACCGATTCGAGCTTCAAGATCGTCACGGCCGGTGCCGACCTGAAGTTCGGTATTCCGTTCTCGGAAGTCGACACGGTGTATTTCGGCGCGGGCTTCGAGCAGAACCAGCTCGACATCGACTCGAACACGCCGCAAAGCTATATCGACTACGTGAACGAGTTCGGCCGCGTGTCGAACAACGTCCCGCTGACGGTCGGCTGGTCGCGTGATGCGCGCGACAGCGCGCTGGTGCCGAGCCGCGGCTACTTCACGCAGGCGAACGCCGAATACGGCACGCCAATCGGCGGCACGCAGTACTACAAGGCCGACATCAACGCGCAGTACTATTACTCGTTCGCGCGCGGCTTCGTGCTGGGCTTCAACTTCCAGGGCGGCTACGGTAACGGCCTCGGCGGCAAGCCTTACCCGATTTTCAAGAACTACTACGCGGGCGGTATCGGTTCGGTGCGGGGCTACGAGCCGAGCTCGCTCGGTCCGCGCGACGGCAAGACCAACGATCCGATCGGCGGCTCGAAGATGCTCGTCGGCAACGTCGAACTGACGTTCCCGCTGCCGGGCACCGGCTACGACCGCACGCTGCGTGTGTTCACATTCCTTGACGGCGGTAACGTCTGGGGCCAGGCAAGCTGTACGTCGAGCGGCTGCGCGAGCACCGGCGCGAACGGCCTGCGCTACGGCTACGGCGTGGGTCTCGCGTGGATTTCGCCGATCGGCCCGCTCAAGCTGAGCCTCGGCTTCCCGCTTATCAAGCATGAAGGCGACCAGTATCAGAAGTTCCAGTTCCAGATCGGGACGGCGTTCTGATCGCGCGGCGGGCGGTTCCGGCCGCGATCGGTTTCCGGCGGCGGCCCGGCCAAACTACGGTATCGAGAGGATGACTTTGCTAACCGGTATGTTTTCGAAACGTGTAGCGTGCGCATTGGCGCTGGCCATGACCTTGGGAGTCGGGGTTGCGCATGCGCAGGAGGCGAGGATCGCCGCGGTGAATTCCGACCGTATCCTGCGCGAATCGGCGGCGGCAAAGGCCGCACAGCTCAAGCTCGAAGCCGAATTCGCGAAGCGCGACAAGGATCTCGCCGACATGGCGCAGAAGCTCAAGTCGATGTCCGATGCGCTCGACAAGAACGGTGCGTCGATGTCGGCGGCCGACCGCGCGCAGAAGCAGCGCGATCTGTCGCAGCTCGACTCGGACTTCCAGCGCAAGCAGCGCGAGTTCCGCGAAGACCTCAACCAGCGCCGCAACGAAGAACTCGCGGCGGTGCTCGATCGCGCGAACAAGGTCATCAAGCAGATCGCCGAGACGCAGCACTACGATCTGATCGTGCAGGAAGCGGTGTACGTGAGCCCGCGCATCGATATCACCGACCAGGTGCTGAAGGCGCTGGCGGCATCGGGCAACTAACGGTCATCGCGTGGCGCATGGCCGTGAGCCTGCGCCGGCGCGTGTCCGCCGATGGCTTGGATTGAACAGGTAGGAGACAGGATAGGCATGGCATTTACGCTCGAGGACATCGTCCGGCGGTTCGGCGGTGAAGTAGTCGGAAACGGTTCGCAGCGCGTGGGCAGTCTTGCGCCGCTCGATCAGGCGGGCCCGGACCAGTTGGCGTTCCTCGCCAATCCGAAGTATCTGTCGCAGGTCGAAACGACCCGTGCGGGCGCGGTGCTGATCAATGCCGGCGACCTCGCGAAGCTGGCTTCGCCCGATGGCCGTAATTTCATCGTCACGCCGAATCCGTACGCTTACTTCGCGCGCATTGCCCAGACCTTCATCGACCTCGCCACGCCGAAAGCGGCGCCCGGCGTGCATCCGAGCGCAACGATCGATGCCTCGGCCCAGGTCGCCGCGAGCGCGGTGATCGGTCCGCGCGTCACGGTCGAAGCCGGCGCGGTGATTAGCGAGCACGTGCGGCTCGACGCCAATGTGGTGATCGGCCGCGGCACGCGCGTCGGCGCCCACTCGCATCTGTATCCGAACGTCACGGTCTACCACGGCTGTCAGCTCGGCGAGCGCGTGATCGTGCACGCGGGTGCCGTGATCGGCTCGGACGGGTTCGGCTTCGCGCCGGATTTTGTCGGCGAGGGCGAGGCGCGCACCGGCAGCTGGGTGAAGATTCCGCAGGTCGGCGGCGTGTCGGTCGCGAACGACGTCGAAATCGGCGCGAACACGACGATCGACCGCGGCGCGATGGCCGACACGATCATCGAGGAGTGCGTGAAGATCGACAACCTCGTGCAGATCGGCCACAACTGCAAGGTCGGCGCATACACGGTCATCGCGGGCTGCGCGGGTATCGCGGGCAGCACGACGATCGGCCGTCACTGCATGATCGGCGGCGCGGTCGGCATTGCGGGGCACGTCACGCTGGCCGACTACGTGATCGTCACGGCGAAGTCGGGCGTCTCGAAGTCGCTGCCGAAGCCCGGCATCTACACGAGTGCGTTCCCGGCCGTGAATCACGCGGACTGGAACAGGAGCGCGGCGCTGCTGCGCAATATCGACAAGCTGCGCGATCGCATCAAGGCGCTCGAAAGCGCCGCCGCAGACAAGGCCGGCGGCGCGACAGGCGAGGCCGCGGGCAACCCGCTCTAAGAAATCCCGGCGGCGCGCCGGCACCGCGTAAAATAGCGGGCGAGCATCATGAAGCAGAGCCGGTTGCCGTGACCGGGCGGCAGGGCCGCCGCCCTGGTCGCAGCGGACCTCGCGGGCGCCGGCCGCGCGCGTTTTCAACCTACCTGCACCAGCATCCGCAGTCATCATCGCGCATTCAACGCGTGAGCAGAAACACCATGAGCACCGAAAAAATCAATCTCGACATTCATAAGATTCTCACGCTGCTGCCGCATCGTTATCCGATCCTGCTGGTCGACCGGGTGCTCGAACTCGAACCGCACAAGAGCATCAAAGCGTTGAAGAACGTGTCGATCAATGAGCCGTATTTCCAGGGACATTTCCCGACGCGGCCGGTGATGCCAGGCGTGCTGATTCTCGAAGCGCTCGCGCAGACCGCGGCGCTGCTGACGTTCTCGGAAGAGCCGAGCGATCCGTCGAACACGCTGTACCTGTTCGTCGGCATCGACAACGCGCGTTTCAAGCGCGTGGTGGAGCCGGGCGATCAGCTGATCCTGAACTGCACGTTCGAGCGTCACATGCGCGGCATCTGGAAGTTCAAGGCGCGGGCCGAAGTGGATGGAGTCGTGGCGGCGGAAGCCGATCTGATGTGCGCGGTGCGGCACACGGACAAGGACGCCTGAGCCGTTCGGCGGGCACGCTGTGGCGCGAGCGCGCGGCCGGCCTGTGGCACGCCCATCCAGACAACGCAACAGAATCAGAAGCGAGGACGCATGAGCAGGATTCATCCCACTGCGATCATCGAAGCGGGCGCGCAACTCGACGAATCCGTCGAAGTCGGCCCCTATGCCGTGATCGGCGCACACGTGACGATCGGCGCGCGCAGCACGGTCGGTTCGCACAGCGTGATCGAAGGCCACACCACGATCGGCGAAGACAACCGCATCGGCCATTACGCATCGGTCGGCGGCCGTCCGCAGGACATGAAGTACAAGGATGAGCCGACGCGACTCGTGATCGGCAACCGCAACACGATCCGCGAATTCACGACGATCCATACCGGCACGGTGCAGGACGCGGGCGTCACGACGCTCGGCGACGACAACTGGATCATGGCCTATGTGCATATCGGCCACGACTGCCACGTCGGCAGCAACGTGATCCTGTCGAGCAACGCGCAGATGGCCGGCCACGTGACGATCGGCGACCACGCGATCATCGGCGGCATGTCGGGCGTGCACCAGTTCGTGCGCATCGGCGCGCACTCGATGCTCGGCGGCGCGTCGGCGCTCGTGCAGGACGTCCCGCCATACGTGATCGCCGCGGGCAACAAGGCGGAGCCGCACGGCATCAACGTCGAAGGCCTGCGCCGCCGCGGCTTCTCGGCCGATGCGATCTCGGTGCTGCGCACGGCGTATCGCGTGCTGTACAAGAACGGCCTGTCGCTCGAAGAGGCGAAGGTGCAACTGCACGAACTCGCCGCCGCCGGCGGCGACGGCGACGCTCCGGTGCAGACGCTGCTCGCGTTCGTCGAAGCGTCGCAGCGCGGCATCATCCGCTAGACGATGGCGTTGCAACCCAGCCCGCTGCGCGTCGCGATGGTGGCCGGCGAGCCGTCCGGCGATCTGCTCGCTGCGTCGCTGCTCGACGGCCTCGCAAGCCGCCTGCCGGACGGCACGCAGTACTACGGCATCGGCGGTCCGCGCATGATGGCCGCGGGCTTCGACGCGCACTGGCCGATGGAAAAGCTTACGGTGCGCGGTTACGTCGAAGCGCTGCGGCACATTCCCGAAATCCTAGGCATTCGCAACGAACTGAAGCGCCAGCTGCTCGCCGAGCCGCCGTCGGTGTTCGTCGGCGTCGACGCGCCCGATTTCAACTTCGGGCTCGAACATGCGCTGCGCGACGCCGGCATTCCGACCGTGCACTTCGTCTGTCCGTCCATCTGGGCGTGGCGCGGCGGGCGCATCAAGAAAATCGCCAAGGCGGTCGACCACATGCTGTGCGTGTTCCCGTTCGAAACGGCGCTGCTCGAAAAATCGGGCGTCGCGGCATCGTACGTGGGGCATCCGCTGGCCGACCAGATTCCGCTCGAACCCGACACGCTCGGCGCGCGCCGCACGCTCGGTCTTGCCGAAAGCGGTCCGGTGATCGCGGTATTGCCCGGCAGCCGGCGCTCCGAGATCGACCTGATCGGCCCGACGTTCTTCGCGGCGATGGAGATGATGCAGCACCAGGAGCCCGGCGTGCGCTTCGTGATGCCGGCGGCCACGCCCGCGTTGCGCGCGCAGCTGCAGCCGCTCGTCGAGGCGCATCCGGGCCTCGCGCTGACCATCACCGAAGGCCAGTCGCAGCTCGCGATGACGGCCGCCGACGCGATCCTCGTGAAGAGCGGCACCGTCACGCTCGAAGCCGCGCTGCTGAAAAAGCCGATGGTCATTTCCTACAAGGTGCCCTGGCTGACCGGCCAGATCATGCGCCGCCAGGGCTATCTGCCGTACGTCGGCCTGCCGAACATTCTGGCGGGGCGCTTCGTGGTGCCCGAGATCCTGCAGCACTTCGCGACGCCGCAAGCGCTCGCCGAGGCGACGCTGAAACAGCTGCGCGACGAGTCCAACCGGCGCACGTTGACGGAAATCTTCACGGAGATGCACCACGTGCTGAAGCAGAACACGGCGCAGCGGGCGGCGGAAGTCGTGGCGAGCGTCGTCGACCGGCGGGCGGGGCGGGCATGAGCACGGCACGCGCGCCGCGCCGCAAGACCACGGCCCAGGCGGGCCTGAACTTCGAGAGCGCGGACGACATCGTCTGCGGCGTCGACGAAGCCGGGCGCGGGCCGCTCGCGGGCCCGGTCGTGGCGGCGGCGGTAATTTTCGATCCGGACAAGCCGATGATTCGCGGTCTCGACGATTCGAAGGCGCTTACCGCGAAAAAGCGCGAGGCGCTGTACGACAAGATCGTCGAGCGGGCGCTCGCCTACTGCATCGCGTCGGCAACGGTCGAGGAAATCGACTCGCTGAACATCCTGCACGCGACGATGCTCGCGATGAAGCGCGCGGTGGAGGGGCTGTCGGTCGTGCCGACGCTCGTGAGGATCGACGGCAACCGCTGCCCGACGCTCGCCATGCGCGCCGAAGCGGTGATCGGCGGCGATGCGCTCGTCAAAAGCATTTCGGCCGCGTCGATTCTCGCCAAGGTTACGCGCGACCGCATGCTGCTCGAACTGCACGAGGCCTATCCCGTCTACGGTTTCGACGCGCATGCCGGTTACGGCACGCCGCAGCATCTGGCGGCGCTGCGCGAGCATGGGCCTTGCGTGCATCATCGGCGCTCGTTCGCGCCGGTGCGCGAGGCGTATCAGCGATTCGGCACGGGTGCCGTCGTCGTGCCGGTGCGCTGATCCATCCACGGCGGCGCAGGTCGGCGCAAGCGCGATGCCCGGCAAGACACCTGGCTAATTCGCTGCTGTATGAAGTACCGCATGAACGCGGCACGGGCGTCGCGTGAATAACCGCATTTCGGAAGGCACCGGGATGATGCCTAGGTACCGCCTGGGTACTTCCTGAGCGCCTTTCAGGCGCTGCTTGTTGAGCACGGCATAAAATACGGCCGGCGCTCTCGCGCTATCCACTCTTTTTCCATTTTTCTTCGCCTTCGCTGCCTGTGAAAGCCATCACCTCGCGGGACAATCCGCTCTACAAGCGCCTGAAGGCACTGGCCGGCTCGACGCATCAACAGCGCCGCAGCGGCCATGCGCTGCTCGAAGGTTTTCATCTCGCGAGCGCGTATCTCGACGTCGCCGGTCAGCCGGAACTGTGCATCGTCACCGACGGCGCGCTGCGTCACGACGAAGCGCAGGCCATCGTGTCGCGCATCGAGGATCACCGGCTCGTCACGCTGCCGGATGCGCTGTTCGGCCAGCTCTCGAACGTCGTGCATGGCATCGGCATTCTGCTGCTGGTCGAGAAGCTCGATACGCCGCTGCCCGAGCGTGTCGATCAGAACTGCCTCGTGCTCGACGGCGTGCAGGATGCGGGCAACGTCGGCTCGATTCTGCGCAGCGCGGCGGCGGCGGGCATCGGGCAGGTGTTCTGCGCGCCGGGCACGGCGTACGCGTGGTCGTCGAAGGTGCTGCGCTCGGGTATGGGCGCGCATTTCCTGCTGCACATTCACGAGGACGTCGACGCGAACGCGTTGATCGAACGTCTCGCGGTGCCGATCGTCATCACCGATTCGCATGGCGCCGAAGCGATCTACGATTGCGATCTGGGCGGGCCGCTCGCGTGGGTATTCGGCAATGAAGGGGCGGGCGTGTCGCAGGCCTGGCGCGATGCCGTGTCGCTGCGCGTGACGATTCCGCAGCCGGGCGGGATGGAGTCGCTGAACGTGGCCGCGGCGGCGGCTGTCTGCGTATTCGAGCAGTGCCGTCAGCGGCGCGGGCGGAAGGCGTAGGCGAGGGCGGCGCCGGGCGGTTGCGGGCAAGCCCCGCACTGGCGCCATGCCGCCGCCACGGCGCTCAATATCAATAAGACGAGCGGTCCAGCTTGATCTCCTGCAGGATCGTCGTCGCGATCTCCTCGATCGACTTGTGCGTCGACGACAGCCACTTGATCCCCTCACGCCGCATCATCGCTTCGGCCTCGTTGATTTCGTAGCGGCAGTTTTCCAGTGCCGCGTACTTGCTGCCCGGCCGCCGCTCGTTGCGGATCTCCGACAGCCGCTGCGGATCGATCGACAACCCGAACATCTTCTGCCGATGTTCGAGCAGCGGCGTCGGCAGCTTGCCGCGTTCGAAGTCCTCGGGAATCAGCGGATAGTTCGCCGCCTTCACGCCGTACTGCATCGCGAGATAAAGGCTCGTCGGCGTCTTGCCGCTGCGCGATACGCCGACGAGGATCACGTCCGCGTCGGCGAGATTGCGGTTCGATTGACCGTCGTCGTGCGCGAGCGAGAAGTTGATCGCTTCGATCCGGTTCTTGTACTCCTCGGTGTCGGCGTTCTGGTGGCCGCGGCCCATCGCGTGGCTCGACTTCAGTTCGAGCTCCTGCTCGAGCGGCTCGACGAAGGTCTGGAACATGTCGAGCACGAGCGCATTCGAGCCCTTGACGATTTTGTTCGACGAACTGTCGACGAGCGTCGTGAAGACGATTGCACGGCGGCCTTCCTGCACGACCGCCTCGTTGATCTTTTCGAGCGTCGCGTAGGCCTTCTCGGTCGAATCGACGAAAGGCACGCGAACCAGGCGGAATTTCTGGTCGAACTGGGAGAGGATCGAATGCGCGAAGGTTTCGGCAGTAATCCCGGTACCGTCTGAGACGATGAATACGGTGGGCGGCATCAGTGGGGCTTTGAACGTGAGCGGCAAACGGGCCGGAAAGCGTGAGCGGTAAAGCGCGCCCGAATCGAACCGCGCCGGGCGGGGCGGTGCTCCGGCGGCTGAACCGCGGCGGCCGGCGCAGCGCTCGCCGGTGCCACGGCCTCGGGCGGGAAGCGGCGCAGCCTCGCAAAAGCCCGCGGGCCAGGGCCGGGCGCGATTCGAGGCGCAATTCTCGTCCGACTGCCACATTTCAGGAGTCGGCACGGTAGAATAGCGGCAACCTGTTGGATAAGCAATTGCAGGCGATTGGCGTCTAACTCACCGCGAACGGTCGACCAACGCCGCGCTATCCGCCGCGAATAGGCGCTGAACACGGGAGATCGGGCGGCAAGTCCGCTCAATCGTGTGTTTTATCGAGCATCCGCGCGCAGCACGCATGGGGCCGCACGCTCCCGATATCGCGATTGCTTCTCCAACAGGTTGTGCAAGGCACGGGGTCGAGCTTCCAATGGGCCGCCCGTGTTCAAGCCCACTTGCACAGCCGTGAATTTCTTTCACACTTAGGGGCTTGTATGACTAACGCAGTTACCGTCGCAAAGGACAAGGCGTATGTAGTTCCGTTCGAGCAGTTGCGGATGACCGATGTCGAGATCGTCGGCGGCAAGAACGCGTCGCTGGGCGAGATGATCAGCCAGCTCGCCGAAGCCGGTGTGCGCGTGCCGACCGGTTTCGCCACCACGGCGCTGGCTTTCCGCGACTTCCTGCAGCACAACAATCTGACCGAACGCATCGCCAAACGTCTCGAAACACTCGACGTCGACGACGTGAAGGCGCTCGCCGAAGCGGGCAAGGAGATCCGTCAATGGATCGTCGACGCGCCGCTGCAGCCGCAGCTCGAGGCTGACATTCGCGCAGGGTTCGACACGCTGCAAAAGAGCTCGCCCGAAGAGCTCTCGTTTGCCGTGCGTTCGTCCGCGACCGCGGAAGACCTGCCCGATGCTTCGTTCGCCGGTCAGCAGGAAAGCTACCTCAACGTGGTCGGCATCGACGACGTGCTCGACCGCATGAAGCACGTGTTCGCGTCGCTGTACAACGACCGCGCGATCTCCTATCGCGTCCACAAGGGCTTCACGCACGCTGAAGTCGCGTTGTCGGCGGGCGTGCAGCGCATGGTGCGCTCGGACGTCGGCGCGGCGGGCGTGATGTTTACGCTCGATACCGAATCGGGCTTCAAGGACGCGGTCTTCATCACGTCGAGCTATGGCCTCGGCGAGACCGTCGTGCAAGGCGCCGTGAATCCGGACGAGTTCTATGTCTTCAAGACCACGCTCGCGCAGGGCAAGTACCCGATCATCCGCCGCTCGATCGGCTCGAAGCTCATCAAGATGGAATTCACGAAGGCCGGTGAGCCGGGCCGCGTGAAGACCGTCGACGTGCCGCACGAGCAGCGTAACCGTTTCTCGATCACCGACGAAGACGTGATCGAGCTCGCGAAGTACGCGGTCATTATCGAGAAGCACTACCAGCGTCCGATGGACATCGAGTGGGGCAAGGACGGCCGCGACGGCAAGATCTTCATCCTGCAGGCGCGTCCGGAAACGGTGAAGAGCCAGGGCGTGGGCAAGGCCGAGCAGCGCTTCAAGCTGAAGGGCCAGTCGAACGTGATCGCCACGGGCCGCGCGATCGGCCAGAAGATCGGCGCGGGTCCCGTGCGCGTGATCCACGATCCGTCGGAAATGGACCGTGTGCAGCCGGGCGACGTGCTCGTCGCCGACATGACCGACCCGAACTGGGAACCGGTCATGAAGCGCGCCTCGGCGATCGTCACGAACCGGGGCGGGCGCACCTGCCACGCGGCGATCATCGCGCGTGAATTGGGCGTGCCGGCCGTGGTCGGCTGCGGCGACGCGACCGACGTGCTGAAGGACGGCGCGCTCGTCACCGTGTCGTGCGCGGAAGGCGACGAAGGCAAGATCTACGACGGTCTGCTCGAAACCGAAGTCACCGAAGTGCAGCGCGGCGAACTGCCGCCGATTCCGGTGAAGATCATGATGAACGTCGGCAACCCGCAGCTCGCCTTCGACTTCTCGCAACTGCCGAACGCAGGCGTGGGTCTCGCGCGGCTCGAATTCATCATCAACAACAACATCGGCGTGCATCCGAAGGCGATCCTCGAGTACCCGAACGTCGATCAGGACCTGAAGAAGGCGGTCGAAAGCGTCGCGCGCGGTCACGCGTCGCCACGCGCGTTCTACGTCGACAAGCTGACCGAAGGCATCGCGACGATCGCGGCGGCGTTCTATCCGAAGCCCGTCATCGTGCGTATGTCCGACTTCAAGTCGAACGAGTACAAGAAGCTGATCGGCGGTTCGCGCTACGAGCCGGACGAGGAAAACCCGATGCTCGGCTTCCGCGGCGCGTCGCGCTATATCGCGGAAGACTTCGCCGAAGCGTTCCAGATGGAATGCGTCGCGCTGAAGAAGGTGCGTGAAGAGATGGGCCTCGACAACGTCGAGATCATGGTGCCGTTCGTGCGTACGCTGAAGCAGGCGGAGCGCGTGGTCGGGCTGCTCGAGAAGTTCGGCCTGAAGCGCGGCGAGAAGGGCCTGCGCCTCATCATGATGTGCGAAGTGCCGTCGAATGCGATCCTCGCCGAAGAGTTCCTGCAGTACTTCGACGGCTTCTCGATCGGCTCGAACGACCTCACGCAGCTCACGCTCGGCCTCGACCGCGACTCGGGCATGGAACTGCTCGCCGTCGATTTCGACGAGCGCGATCCGGCGGTCAAGTTCATGCTGAAGCGCGCGATCGAAACCTGCCTGCGTCTGAACAAGTACGTCGGCATCTGCGGCCAGGGGCCGTCGGATCATCCGGACTTCGCGCAATGGCTGACGGACGAAGGCATCAAGTCGATCTCGCTGAACCCCGACACGATCATCGAGACGTGGCAGCAACTGGCGAAGTCGAAGCAGTAAGCGGCGAAGCCGTGCAGGCCGCCTGTCGGGCGGCGTGCACGGTGTGAGTTGCAGCGCGAGTTATGGCGCGAGCTGCGACGAATCGGCAACGCGCGGACATGCGCGGTAGCGCCCGTTGAACACGCCCGCTTCGTGCTATAAACACCCCGGTAGATCCGGGGTGTTTTGCTTTGTGGAGGTCGACGTGGCGCCTGGTGGACTGTTCTGGTGGATCGGGGCGGGTGTGCTTGTCGTGCTGGAGCTGATGAGCGGCACCTTCTATCTGTTGATGATTGCGCTCGGCTGTGTCGCGGCGGCCTTGGCGCATATTGCCGGCGCGGCCGCCGACGCGCAGTTCGCGATCGCCGCGGTGGTCGCGCTCGCGGCAGTCGTGCTGCTGCGGCGCTCGCGTTTCGGCCGGCGCAAGCGCGAACAGGCGTCGCGCAACCCCGACGTCAATCTCGATATCGGTCAGACGCTGAACGTGCCGGCGTGGCACGAGCGCCGGGCGCGCGCGACCTATCGCGGTGCGGCATGGGACGTCGAACTGGCCGAGGGCGAGCCCGAAGATGCGCAGGTCTACGAGATCCGGGAGTTGCGCGGTAGCCGCCTGATCGTCGTGGCGAGCCGTTCGCAGCCTGCCGGCGCACCGGCGGCCTGAGGGGCGATTGCCATGCGGGGCAATGCGGGCCCGCAAATCTCACTGACAGATCAGCATCAGAAGCATCAGCATCAAAAATATCAGCATCAAAAAACGCCGGCGCATTAACCTGCGTAGAACGATTCAAACCACGGACCGGAGGGTAGCAACATGGATTCAACCATCGTCGGGGCGGTGCTGCTGATCGTCGTGATCGTGCTTGCATCGCAGACCATCAAGATCGTGCCGCAGCAGCATGCGTGGGTGCTCGAGCGCCTCGGCCGTTACCATGCGACGCTGACGCCGGGCTTGAGCTTCGCGTTTCCGTTCGTTGACCGGGTCGCCTATAAGCACGTGCTGAAGGAAATCCCGCTCGAAGTGCCGAGCCAGGTGTGTATCACGCGCGACAACACGCAGTTGCAGGTCGACGGCGTGCTGTACTTTCAGGTCACCGATCCGATGAAGGCGTCCTACGGGTCGAGCAATTTCGTGTTCGCGATCACGCAGCTTTCGCAGACCACGCTGCGCTCGGTCATCGGCAAGCTCGAACTCGACAAGACCTTTGAAGAGCGCGATTTCATCAACCACAGCATCGTGTCGTCGCTCGATGAAGCGGCGGCGAACTGGGGCGTGAAAGTGCTGCGCTACGAGATCAAGGACCTGACGCCGCCCAAGGAGATTCTCCACGCGATGCAGGCGCAGATCACCGCCGAGCGAGAGAAGCGCGCGCTGATCGCGGCGTCGGAGGGGCGCAAGCAGGAGCAGATCAACATCGCATCGGGCGGGCGCGAGGCGGCGATCCAGAAGTCCGAGGGCGAACGGCAGGCGGCGATCAACCAGGCGCAAGGTCAGGCAGCGGCGATTCTGGCCGTGGCCGAGGCCAACTCGCAGGCGATCCAGAAGATCGCGGCGGCGATCCAGTCGAACGGCGGGATGGAGGCCGTGAATCTGAAGGTGGCGGAGCAGTATGTGAATGCGTTCGCGAATCTGGCGAAGCAGGGCACGACGCTGATCGTGCCGGGCGATATGTCGAACATGAGTTCGATGATCGCGTCGGCGCTGACGATCGTGAACAAGGGCAAGGGCGGGCCCGCTTCGGCCTAGCGGGAGTCAGGAGCAGGCACTGGGAGAACTGGCGGTTTCCCGCAAAAAAATGGCCAGCAATCATCGGGATGCGGGCCATTTTCCTGTTGCGGATTCTCAGCCTTGCTGAAGGCGGGGCGCCGGTGCGCGCGGGGCGGTCGACAAGGCAGCACATGAAGCCGCGAACGAATCGGCAAATGAAGCGGTGAATGAAGCCGGCGCGCCGAAGCCGCGCCGCAGCACAGTCTTTACATGGGCGCAGGTGGCGCGACCGTGCGCCCACGCTCACGAACGCATCAAACGCGCCTTTTCGCGCTCCCAGTCGCGCTTTTTCTCGGTCTCGCGCTTGTCGTGCAGCTTCTTGCCCTTGGCGAGGCCGATCTCGCATTTGACGCGGCCGTTCTTGTAGTGAAAATTGAGCGGCACGAGCGTATAGCCGCGCTGTTCGACCTTGCCGATCAGCTTGCTGATTTCTTCGCTATGCAAAAGCAGCTTGCGCGTGCGGACCGGATCCGGGTGGATGTGCGTCGACGCTTCGGGCAACGGGCTGATGTGCGTGCCGATCAGAAACAGCTCGCCGTTGCGGATCACCACGTAGCCTTCCTTGATCTGGCCGCGCCCGGCGCGCAAGGCCTTGACCTCCCATCCTTCGAGCACGAGTCCGGCTTCGTAGCGCTCCTCGACCGAGTAGTCGAAGAAGGCTTTTCTGTTGTCGATAATGCTCATGAATGGAAAGCGCCCAACTCGTTTAAAATTACGATTTTAGCAAAGCGGGGCAAGGAAAGCCCGCCGCGCTCGTCCACCCTTGCCACGCGTTGTTCAATTTATGGCAGATGTCCAGAAAACCGTGTTGATTCGCCATTCGGCGGAACAGATGTTCGACCTCGTCACCGACGTCGCCGATTACCCCAATTTCCTGCCCTGGTGCGGGGGCGTCGAAATTCGCCGCCAGGACGAAACCGGCATGGAGGCGCGGATCGACATCAACTTCAAGGGCATCAAGCAGCATTTTGCGACGCGCAACTCGATGGAGCGGCCCACGCGCATCGACATGGAATTCGCCGACGGCCCGTTTCGCAAGTTCACCGGCTTCTGGCGCTTTACGCCGCTGCGCGCCGACGCATGCAAGATTGAATTCGCACTGCACTACGAATTCACCAGCATCCTGCTCGAAAAAATCATCGGCCCGGTGTTCAATCACATCGCCAATACGTTCGTCGAATCTTTCGTGAAGCGCGCCGATCAGCGCTACGGCAAGGCATGAGCGCGCGGCTGTCGGTTGAGGTCTGCTACGCGCTGGCCGGTGCGCAAACGCTGATTGCGCTCGAGTTGCCCGCGGGCGCGACGCTGCAGCAGGCGATCGACGCGAGCGGCATTCTGCGGCGTTTCCCGTCGATCGATCTCGCCACGCAGAAGGTGGGCGTGTTCGGCAAGCTCAGGCCGCTCGACACGGTGCTCGCCGATCATGACCGCGTCGAAATCTACCGGCCGCTGCTCGTGGACCCGAAGGTGTCGCGCCAGCGCCGCGTCGAGAAGACGCGCAAGGCGGGCTCGATCGAAGGGCGCCGCTGGCTGAACAAGGATTCGCGTTAGGCGAGGGCGGCGGCGCGCGCCCGGCAGGGCGTTATCGCCGTCCCTGTATCGCGGCGGTGCGCGCTTTTTCTCAATGCGCCGAAGCCTGCGCCTTGTCCTCGATAGGCGTCGTTCCGGACGCATCGCCGTCCGAATGCCGGCGCACCGACCAGCAGACTCCTGCCACGAGCAGCAGGATCGCCGCCAGTTCGAGCGGCCGCGGCAGGCGCTGGTCGTAAATGAACGCGTAGAGCAGCGCGAATAGCGTCTCGAACACGATCATCTGGCCGGACAGCGTGAGCGGCAGCCGTTTCGCCGCGGCGTTCCACAGGCCGTTGCCGAGCCACGACGCGCCAACCGCGAGCGCGAGATTGAGCAGCCAGAACGTGTGCCAGCGCGCGGGCGCCGGTTCGCCGTGCGGACCACCCGACGGCAGCACCGCGATCACGAGCCACAGCGTCGCGCCGAGCGCGCCCGTCACGACACCCCACAGCACCGACCACTCGTTGCCGCTGAAATGCGTCTGACGCTGCAGATAGCGGGCGTTTTCGACCGCGAACCACGTCCAGCAGACGAGCGCGCCGACCGCACAGGCGACGCCGATAAGCCGTGTCGCGACGCTCACCGGCGTGGCGCCCGCCGCCGTGAACACGTCGACGTTGATACAGACGATGCCCGCCGTCACGGTCGCGAGCGGCCAGACGAGGCGTGCGAGCGGCACCGCGCCGTGATCGCGCCGGCCCATCAGCGTGACCGTGACCGGCAGCACGCCGACGATCAGCGATGCCGGCGCGATGCCGATCAGGTGGACCGCCGCCGTCAGCAGCAGGTAATAGGCGATATTGCCGACGAGCGCGAGCTTGACGAGCGCGATCAGGTCGTCGCGAGCGAGGCGTTGGGCGAGCGAGCGCGCCGTCGGCAGCACGGCGATCAGCGAAACGAGGCCGTACATCGTGTAGCGGCCCGCGACGATCAGCAGCGGCGAAAAGTCGGGCAGCACGCGCGGCACCAGAAAGATCATGCCCCATAAGGCCCCGGCCATTACCCCATATGCCACACCGCGCTGCATCGACTGCCCCTGCAAGAAAACTGGAATGGTCCGCAGAATAGCCGTTCGGCGGGTGGTGCGTCTTGTTCGATCCTGCACTCGGGCGGTCGAGAGCCGTTTTGGGTCGTTCGGGACCGTTGCGGGCTGGCGGGCGGTTTTTTCGGCACGCTTGCTCCGCTTGCGCCGGTTGCTCCGGTCGCTTCGATCGTTTCGCACAGCTCAGGCTGCCGAGGCCATTCGCCGCCACCCGCCGTTTCCCCCTCGCGTGCCTGTGAACGCACAAACGAAACCCGATTGAAACCGGCGCGAACGGGCAAGCGAAATGACCGGCCCCGGAAACCGGAAAAAATCGCCTGAAATTCGCTAAGCTGCTGTTCGCGCAGTGAAATCCGGGGAGGTATCGCGTATAATTCGCTTTTGCGCCTATAGGATTTGCCATGCGTCTGATCCAAACAGCACTCACGTTCGATGACGTGCTCCTCGTCCCGGCCTTTTCCGACGTTCTGCCGCGCGACACCAGCCTCAAGACCCGGCTGACCCGCAACATCTCCCTCAACATGCCGCTCGTGTCCGCCGCGATGGACACCGTTACCGAAGCTCGCCTCGCCATTGCCATGGCGCAAATGGGCGGCGTCGGCATCATTCACAAGAACCTCACGCCGGCCGAGCAGGCGCGCGAGGTCGCCAAGGTCAAGCGTTTCGAGTCGGGCGTGGTGCGTGATCCAATCACGGTGCCGCCGCAAATGAAGGTGCGCGACGTGATCGCGCTGTCGCGCCAGCATGGCATTTCCGGCTTCCCGGTCGTCGAAGGCGCGCAACTGATCGGCATCGTCACGAACCGCGACCTGCGCTTCGAGGAGCGTCTGGACGAGCCGGTGCGCAGCATCATGACGCCGCGCGAGCGCCTCGTTACCGTCAGGGAAGGCACACCGCTCGCCGAAGCGAAGGCGCTCATGCACCACCATCGCCTCGAGCGCGTGCTCGTCGTCAACGACGCGTTCGAGCTGCGCGGCCTGATGACCGTCAAGGACATCACGAAGCAGACCGAGCACCCGGACGCATGCAAGGACGAACACGGCAAGCTGCGCGCGGGCGCGGCGGTCGGCGTCGGCGCGGACAACGAAGAGCGCGTCGAGCTGCTCGTGCAGGCCGGCGTCGACGTGATCGTCGTCGATACCGCGCACGGCCACAGCAAGGGCGTGCTCGAGCGCGTCAAGTGGGTCAAGCAGAACTTCCCGCACGTCGAGGTGATCGGCGGCAACATCGCGACGGCAGCGGCCGCGAAGGCGCTCGTCGAGCACGGCGCGGACGGCGTCAAGGTCGGTATCGGCCCGGGCTCGATCTGCACGACGCGGATCGTCGCCGGCGTCGGCGTGCCGCAGGTCACCGCAATCTCGAACGTCTCCGAAGCACTGCGGGGCACGGGCGTGCCGGTCATCGCCGACGGCGGCGTGCGCTTCTCGGGCGACGTCAGCAAGGCGCTGGCGGCGGGCGCGAGCGCGGTCATGATGGGCAGCATGTTCGCCGGCACCGAAGAAGCGCCGGGCGAAGTGTTCCTGTACCAGGGCCGCCAGTACAAGTCGTACCGCGGCATGGGCTCGGTCGGCGCGATGAAGGACGGCGCCGCGGACCGCTACTTCCAGGACAACTCGGCGAATATCGACAAGCTCGTGCCGGAAGGCATCGAAGGCCGCGTCGCCTACAAGGGCTCGGTCAATGCGATCCTGTTCCAGCTGATCGGCGGCGTGCGCGCGAGCATGGGTTATTGCGGCTGCCGCACCATCGCCGAGATGAACGAGAAGGCCGAGTTCGTGCAGATTACCGGCGCGGGCCTGCGCGAGTCGCACGTGCACGACGTGCAGATCACCAAGGAAGCGCCCAACTATCACGTGGACTAAACGCCCATGAAGCCATTGCTGCGCGTTGTACTGATCCTCGATGCGTTGTTGCTGCTGGCGTTCGGCCTGCTGTTCCTGCTGACGCCGTGGACTTCGCTGTACAACGCGCTGCAACTGGTGCAAACGCAGCCGGCGTTGATCGGCCAGGCGTTCGGCGTCGCGCTGATCGGGCTTGCGTGGCTCGCGGTGCATGCGTCGTTCGACGGGGCGATGACGTCGACGGTCGCGAAGGTGGTCGGCCATGTGCACTGGCTGACCGGCGTGCTGATGCTGGTCTGGTTGCTGGGCCTGCGTTCGCCGTCGCTGACGGGCTTCGGGCAGATCGTCTCGGTGCTGGCCGGTGTCGTGCTGGTGCTGATCGGCCTGAGCGGCGTGCGGTTGGCGGGCGCAGTGCGGCGGCGCGAGAAGGGGATCGTTGCCAATTCCTCTTCGGGCAAAGCCGATAAACGAGCCGACAAGCGTGCCGACAGGCAGGCGGAGAAAGAGGCCGGCAGCGAAGCCGCACGGCGGCGCGATCTCGAACGTGACAGCGTGCGCGAGCCCGGTGTCTCGGCGGGCTTTCCGGCCTATCGCGCCGAGCCGGTCATCGAGCCTGTGATGCCGGCCACGCGGCCCGTCAATCCCGCGGCTGCCGCATCCACCACATCGCCTGCCACGCCGGCTGCCGCATCGGCCGGTGGCGCCGCAAGCGCCGTCAATCCCGGCGCGGTCGCACCGGGCGACGCCCGCAGCGACGCGTCCGGCACGTCCCGGCCGCCGTTTCATGGCTGACGCGCCGCGCGCCACGCCGTCCGCCGAAGCTACCGGGTTTCGTTCGCGCGCGCCGCAGGCTGCCGGCAAAGGCGTTGGCCGTGCCAGGGTGTTTTGCAGTGCGCTCCATCGTGGTGTTTCATGTTCGCGTCGCGGTTCCGCCGCTGTTGCGCGGATCGCCTTGAACGCTTTGAATTCGACGCCGCGCCTCGCGCGCGGCATTCCGTATCCGCTCACTTCTGATTCCGTCCGCTGCCATGCATGACAAGATCCTGATCCTCGACTTCGGTTCGCAAGTCACCCAACTGATTGCACGTCGCGTTCGCGAAGCCAACGTGTATTCGGAAATCCATCCGTACGACGTCGACGCGTCGTTTATCCGCGACTTCGCGCCGAAGGGCGTGATTCTCTCGGGCGGCCCGAGCTCGGTCACCGAGGACGACACGCCGCGCGTGCCGCAAGCCGTGTTCGAACTCGGCGTGCCGGTGCTCGGCATCTGCTACGGCATGCAGGCGATGGCCCAGCAGCTCGGCGGCAAGGTCGACATCGGCCATCTGCGCGAATTCGGCTACGCCGAAGTGCGCGCGCGCAACCATACGAGCCTGCTCGAAGGCATCAGCGATTTCAACACGCCCGAAGGCCACGGCATGCTCAAGGTGTGGATGAGCCACGGCGACAAGGTGCTCGAAATGCCGCCGGGCTTCGCGCTGATGGCATCGACGGAGTCGTGCCCGATCGCCGCGATGGCCGACGAACAGCGCCGCTTCTACGGCCTGCAATGGCACCCGGAAGTCACGCACACGGTGCAGGGCCGCGCGATGCTCGAACGCTTCGTGCTGCAGATCTGCGGCGCGAAGGCCGATTGGGAAATGGGCCACTACATCGACGAAGCCGTCGCGAAGATTCGCGAGCAGGTCGGCAACGAGCACGTCATTCTGGGGCTGTCGGGCGGCGTGGATTCGTCGGTGGCGGCGGCGCTGCTGCATCGCGCGATCGGTAATCAGCTGACCTGCGTGTTCGTCGATCATGGTCTGTTGCGCCTGAACGAAGCCGAGCAGGTGATGGCGCTGTTCGCCGATCACCTCGGTGTGAAGGTGATCCACGTCGACGCGAGCGAGGCGTTCCTCGGCAAGCTCGCCGGCGTGACCGATCCGGAAGCGAAGCGCAAGATCATCGGCGCGGAATTTGTCGAGGTGTTCCAGGCCGAGGCCGGCAAGCTGACCGATGCGAAGTGGCTCGCGCAAGGCACGATCTATCCGGACGTGATCGAGTCGGCGGGTAAGGGCAAGAAGGCCGCGCAGACGATCAAGAGCCACCACAACGTGGGCGGCCTGCCCGAGACGCTGAACCTGAAGCTGCTCGAACCGTTGCGCGAACTGTTCAAGGACGAAGTGCGCGAACTCGGCGTGAAGCTCGGTTTGCCGCATTCGATGGTGTATCGCCATCCGTTCCCGGGCCCGGGCCTCGGCGTGCGGATTCTCGGCGAAGTGAAGCGCGATTTCGCGGACCTGCTGCGCCGCGCGGACGCGATTTTCATCGAGACGCTGCGCAACACCATCGACAAGGAAACCGGCAAGTCCTGGTACGACCTGACGAGCCAGGCGTTCGCGGTGTTCCTGCCGGTGAAGAGCGTCGGCGTGATGGGCGATGGGCGTACTTACGAGTACGTGGTCGCGCTGCGCGCGGTGCAGACGCTCGACTTCATGACCGCGCACTGGGCGCATCTGCCGCATGAACTGCTTGGGCACGTGTCGAACCGGATCATTAACGAGGTGCGGGGGATTAACCGGGTTGTTTATGACATATCGGGGAAGCCGCCGGCGACGATTGAGTGGGAATGATTTAGACTGCTCCCAAGTCGTTCTGGGAGTGCCGGTTTTTCCTGTTTTTCCGTTAAAAAACAGAGGGTTATTGTCCGCGGCGATCCGATGGGATCCGGACAGTGCCCGGAGGAAATGTCGGTATCGGTGACGGTACGGAGATTTCCCCCTCGGACGGCCTTGTCCGATACCGTCACCTTCGTCTGACGGTATCGGGTGACGGTATACGTTCGAGGAGTTCTTATGCTCACAGACATGCAATTGAGAGCACTGAAGCCGGCAGAGAAGATCTATAAAGTTGCCGATCAGCGCGGGCTATATGCAGCGGTGACGCCGTCAGGTGCGGTGAGCTTCCGGTACGACTACCGGGTAAACGGTCGCCGGGAAACCCTTGTCATTGGCCGGTACGATCCGTCATTCTCTGCGCGAAAACCACGCAAGCCGGACGAACTCGGCTTTGGAATGGCTATTAGCCTGCTGGAAGCCCGGTTATTACGCGACCAAGCGTACGGAGTGATCCAGCGTGGACAAAGTCCGTCGCGTACGAAAGTCGAGAAGCGAGTCGAAGCGGCCGAAGCGTTGACGTTTGGAAAATGGGCGGAGAAATACTTTGCGGAGGCAGCCCTTGCCGAGTCCACACGATCGATGCGCAAGTCAGTGTATGAACGCAATCTCGCGTCGGAATTTGGACGGCTGAAGTTGGAGGAGATCACGCCGGCACGGCTGATGGCGCGATGCGAGCAGGTCAAGGCACGCGGAGCTGCTGCGCAGGCGGTCATCGCGAGGGAAATCGTGCAGCAGGTCTTTCGCTTCGTGCAGGCGCGCGGAATCAAGGTTGACAATCCAGCCGCTTCCATTCGGCCCAACGCAATCGCCACGTTTAAGGCGCGTGATAGAGCGTTGACTCCAGAGGAGATTCACGTCTTCTTCAACGCACTGGAACAAACCGCCACGATGTCGACGCTGCGTCTAGCAGTGAAGTTCATGCTGCTGACACTTGTCCGCAAATCGGAATTCATCGAGGCCACTTGGGAGGAGGTGGACTTTGAGACGGCGACTTGGACAATTCCCGCGGAGCGCATGAAGGCTAGGCGCCCTCATCGTGTGTATTTGAGTGAACAGGCGTTAGAGATCTTGATGGCATTCAAGACGTGCTTTGGCGCCAGCCTATATTTGCACCCTGGGCGGTACGAGACTGCATTGCCGATCAGCGCGGCCACCCTGAACCGCGTGATCGATAGTACGGTAAAGCTGATTTGCGATCGAGGCGATGAATTTGAGCCTTTCACTGTGCACGACTTGCGGCGAACGGCCAGTACGTTGCTGCATGAAGCCGGATTCAATTCTGATTGGATCGAGAAATGTCTGGCGCATGAGCAGCGTGGCGTTCGCGCAATCTACAACAAGGCCGAGTATGCGGAGCAGCGAAGGGTGATGCTTCAGGCATGGGCGGATACGGTTGATCGGTGGATCAAAGAGGGACCACGCGCAGCGTTTATCCGGCCGGAGATGTAAGGCGTGCTTGAGTTGTCCAGGTCTTGCTGGCATGCGGAAATCAATGTTTCCACACGCGGGGTTCTCACACCGAGTCTTGTTCCCCTTCGGACTGGCCAGTTGACGCCATTTAGGTAATTGGCTGGCGCACTGCTTACGTCGAGGGTTCAGGTGCGCTGTACGACAACAGCGCTAGGATGTCGTATTGCTCAGGTTTTTGTGGCGTATTCCTTATTTGACAAGGTTCGACGTCGGTAGATTGAAGAAAAATTCTTCCAGCTACACATCTAGCTACATATTTGGAGTGGGGCGCTTGGCGGGTGGTTCTGCGGCCATTGGCTCGCAGATGCGGGAACTTCGTCTCTGCCAGCAATGACGGCAATCCTGCGGAATTTGGGCTCTGTACGGTTTTTCGGAGGCGTATGCAATAGAGGGAATGGGGTATGAAAGACCCTGCGTAGAGGTTTTTGATTGGCGAAGAGAAGAGGGCGTGCGGACTTGGCGAGTCTCCAGATCGCAGACCGGTACAGACTGCGCAGTGGTTTTTACAAACACGTGCCTCGATAATGAGCGACGGCCATCATCGGTCCGGTAGTCCTCGGTAATCGAAATATGAAGAGTCGGTTACCGTCATGGGGCGGTGAGTGACGGCAACGAATCGTAAGTACGCGCTCGCGGATGTGAGAGTCGCCGCTCTGTCCGGCTTGGGCGAACGGCCGGTTAGCAGCGTCCGGCCAGCCCGCTGGGAGTCGGTAGCTGAGTGGCTGCAGAGGCCGATAGAATAGGGGCCATACGCGTGCCGCATGCCGTCCAGACCCGCTGTCAGTCTTCCTTATCGTGATGATTCACACGGTGTTCAGCGTGTCTCGTCGCCTGCAAAAAAGCTGCTTTCCGGGTCGATGCATTCGGTGTCGATACATTGCACGTGCCATTGGCCGCTCATCAGCGCTTGACCTTTATTGGCACACCATTGGGCACGTCCGGTTTCTCCTTCGAACGAACTGCCGGGCGCGTTCAGATCGAGTCCTTCGAGCACGCAGGTGGGTGTTGAATCATGCGGACCGCACACGAGTGTGTTGCCGCAGTCGACGTGCAGCGTGCCCCACTCGGGCAGTTCGAGCCCCAGGTGTCCTTCACGCGACCATTGGCGCGTTTCCTTGTCGAGCCACAGGATGACGAATGCCATTGGATTGATGCGATCGAACGTGTCGAGGTGGATGGTGAGACGCATGACTTTCTCCTGGTGTAGCGCGTGCATCTGCAGATCGCGACTAGCCGGCTGACTGCCTCAGAACCCACTGGATCAACACGTGCGCGTCTTCCGGAGTGATCGGGCCGCCGCGATCCGGCGGCAGTGGCATGGCTGCATCGCCCCAATGTGCTTTGCCGCCGACCCGCAGCTTGTGTTCGAGCATCGCCTGTGCACCCGGCACGTCGCGATAGCGTTCCGCGATCTGTTCGAACGAAGGCGCGAGGAAGGGTGCGTCGCGGGTATGGCAGAACATGCAATGTTGTTGATTGACGAGAGCGGTCGGCTCGGACTGCGCGCGCGCTGCGCCATTTGCTGTCAGTAATGCCGCAAACAGGATCGCGGTAAGAAATTGCGGGGAAGCGGCATTCACGACACACACTCCACGAAAGGTTTCAGGATCAGTGTAGGGTGCGGGACGCCGTTACGATTGACGCACGTCAAGCCGATGTTTTTTCACTGGTTCGCGGATGCATTTGCAGTTGAGGTACCCGTGCTCACGTGCAAATGGTGTTTCCGTGGAGTGAACGACGAATGGCGAACGGCGTCGGTGGTGCACCTGACGCGGCCTTTGCAACTACACCCGGGCGAGGCCGTCCATATCAAGAATTCTGATCTGCTTGCCGTGCGTGTCGATCAGCCTGGCTTTCTGGAACTTCGACATCATGCGGCTGACGGTTTCGAGTTTTAAACCGAGGTAGCTGCCGATTTCTTCGCGCGTCATACGCAGGTGAAACTCGGCCGGCGAGTAGCCGCGTGATTTGAGCTTGCTCGACATATTCAGCAGAAACGTTGCAACGCGCTGGTCAGCGGACATCGTGCCGAGCAGCATCATGAGTGTCGCCTCGCGCACGATCTCGCCGCCCATCAGTCGATGCACATGCTGCTGCACTGCCTTGACGTCGCGGCACATGGTTTCGAGAAGATGGAACGGGATGATGCAGACCTTGCTGTCCTCGATGGCTGGCGCGTCGCAACTGTGCTGCCCTGAACAGATACCGTCGAGGCCGAGCACATCGCCGGCCAGATGAAACCCCGTGACATGTTCGCGGCCGTCACGATGCATTACGACCGTTTTGAAGGAGCCGGCCCGAACGGCATAGATGTTCTGGAACGAGTCCCCCGCGCGGAACAGCGATTCCCCGCTTCTTATCGTGCGCGATGGGCAGATCAGCGCTTCGATCCGTTCGGTCTCGGCCGGTGTCAGGCCTTCTGGCAGGCAGAACGCGTGCATCGCGCAAGCCGAGCAATTGGCGCCCGAGCGCTTCGGGGCTGGCGTTGCAGCACCAGCGGTTCGCGGCGAGGGCAATGAGGCTTGCGCGACGATCCGGGCTTCGGAAAAGTCGACAACGTCAGACATGATGTGCTCCAGGATAATGAAGGCCACGTGTGCAGCGCTCGTGGGTAATCTGCCTGATCGTGTTGCAGGCGAGATCGAATTCACTCGTTTTGTCGAAGAAATACTGCGCGCCGTTGGCGAGGCACGCCTGACGGAAACCGTTGTCCGAATGGTTCGTCAGCACAATCGTGATCACCGGGGACCGGCTTTGCGCGAGACCACGCAACAGCTCCATACCGGTGCCGCCGGTCAGATGCAGATCCATCACCACAAGGTCCGCGCTCGTGCGCTCGATGCCGTCAAGCGCGGGGAGGGGTTCTTCGGCAACGCCCACGATCTGCACACCCTTGATCGTAGCGAAGTGCGCTGCCATGCGTTTCCTGATTGAAATCGTGTCCTCGACGAGGAACACGCGCAAGGTTGGCAGTGACGAGCTTGAGTTCATGGCTCGCAGTATCGGCCGCTCTATCTCAAAATAAAATCGGCGGCGAACGAGCTTGAGGTAGGGGAGTGCGAAGCTCGTGTAGGGAATTTCCTACGCGCGCCTCGCGACAGCGGAGTGGGGGCGCGAGCGGCGAGGGCCAGGACGGCGGAGCGGGCGTCGCGATAAAGGTGCTGTGACCTCGTTAGATGTCCTCGTCGTCCCCAAGCAGTTTGTGACGCGTGGCGTAGCGCACCAGCGCGGCTTCGTGCGGCATCTGCATTTTCTCGAGGATACGGGTTTTATAGGTACTCACTGTTTTGCTGCTGACACACAGTTCGGTGGCAATCTCAGTGAGCGTTTGCCCTGTGGCGATGCGGCGGAACACATCGAATTCCCGGTCGGACAGGCGCTGATGAGGCAGCGTGTCGGCGGGATCGTTCAGGCTCTGCGCAAAGCGTTCAGCCATGGCGAGGCTGACATAGACTCCGCCGCCGGCCACCTTGGTGACCGCCGAAACCAGTTCGGCGCTGGCGCTTTCCTTGGTGAGATATCCCGACGCACCAGCCTTGAAGGCTCGCACGGCGTACTGTTGCTCTGCGTGCATGGTGAGCACAAGAATGCGCAGCGCCGGTAGCTCATCCCTGATCTGCTTGATCAACTCGACGCCGTTGCGCCCCGGCATTGACAGGTCCAGCACGAGCACCTCGGCCGGATGCGAGCGAGCTAACGCAATCGTGCTGACGCCGTCGCTGGCTTCACCGACCACTTCGAAGCTTTTTGCGTTCTGCAGGATATGTCGCAGACCATCGCGCACAAGCGCGTGGTCGTCGGCAATCAGCACTCGAATCATGTTTGGCTCTCCTGCAGTTGGACGGCCGCGGTTGGAAAGGTGACGACCAGAACGAAGCCTTTGCCGTTGGAAGTGTGAATCTCGACCGTGCCGCCCAGCATGTACGCACGTTCACGGATGCCGAGCAAGCCAAAGGATTTTTCCGCGGACGGCGTCGATGCGGTGGCACCGCGACCGTTGTCCGCGACCTGCACGACGCAGGCATCGGCCTGGATGCGCACCGTGAGTGTGACGACGGTGGCCTCCGCATGGCGGGCCACATTGGTCAATGCCTCCTGGACGATACGGAACAGCGTGGTCGCGCCTGCCGGCGCGAAATGCATGTCACCGACGTCGATGTCGCGGTTCACATCGATGCCATAGCGGTTCGTGAAGTCGTTGGCGAGCCATTCGATCGCCGGAATCAGACCGAGGTCGTCGAGCATGACCGGGCGCAGATCGGCGGCGATGCGGCGTACCGACGCAACGGTCACGTCGATGAGCCGCCGCATGCCCCGCAGTTGCTGCAGAAGCTCGGGTTCCGCCGTGCTTTCCAGCGCCTGTTCGACTGCGGAAAGGTCCATTTTCAGCGCGGTCAACTGCTGTCCGAGGTCGTCATGCAATTCGCGGGCAATGCGGGTTTTTTCTTCCTCGCGAACTTTCTGCAAATTGGCTGAGAGTTCGCGCAGTTCCTCGCGCGATTTACGCTGCGCATCCTCCGCTTTCACGCGCTCGGTGATGTCGCGCAGCATCACCGTATAAAGCTTGTTATCGCCGTCGCGAACCTGGGAAATCGACGCCTCGATCGGAAACTCTTCACCGTTGCTGCGCAGGCCGAACAGCACGCGCTGCTGCTTGCCCATCTGCCGCTCGGACACTCCCGTCACGCCGAACTGTTCGACATGCCGCGCGTGCGTCGCGCGAAAACGCTCCGGAATGAAGCGCGAGAGCGAGGCGCCGAGCGCCTCCTCCGCACTGCAGCCGAACACATGTTCGGCCATGGGATTGAAGATGATGATGTTTTGCCGTTCGTCGACAGTGATGATGGCTTCCATCGATGAGCGGATGATCCCCATCAAGCGTGCCGCGTTGGCGCTGGACAGATTGCGTGCCTCGTTTGTCGCTGTGTAGGCACCGTGTGTGTGTGCGATCAGAAAGGCCGCGACGGCGAAGAGACAGGCAGCCGCGATGCACGCTATCAGCAAGCTGTTTTCCCTGAGCGGGGCTTCGCGCAGCGACAGGTCCACCGTCCAGCGCCATATTTCCAGCGCGAGCACGAGCGCGACGGCAAAGGCGAGCGCTCCGACAAACGCAGGACGTCGCACAAGCGCGGCGACTCGCGCCCGCGGTGATGAGCCGGACATGAAGGGCGTTTTACCGTAATGGGGCATGCGCGCCTCTTTGGGTGAAAGACAATCCGCGGTGCCGGTCGATGTTGGGCGCGGAGTGGGTCACAATGCCACGATGTTTCCCGCTTCGGTTGCGTTCAGCCTTCGCCCCGTGTGCCGCGTGCGCCGCCCATTTTGCGCGAATCGCACGGATCATGCCAGTGTCCCGATGGGCGGCGAGGTGTGGCGATCCCGCGTGCGCAGGATCTGGACGAGGGGCGAAGCGCCTCGATGTGCGGGGTGCTTTGAATTGGAGCGGGCGGCCCGGCCTGCGTAAAGTACGCTGCGGGTGAGCGTGCGGAGTACAGGTTCAATGCGACATCAACACGGGCACGGTCATCGACTTCAGGATCGTGCGGGTTGCCCCGCCCATCAGCAGTTCCTGCCAGCGTGAGTGGCCATAGGCGCCCATCACGAGCAGATCCGCGCCGAGAGCGTCCGCCTCGGAGAGCAACGTGTCGCCGATCGGGCCACCTGAGCTCGCATCGACGTCCCTGATCTCGACACGGATGCCGTGCCGCGCGATCACCGTCGCGATGTCGGTGCCCGGAATGCGCGCGCCCGGTTCGCCGCGGCCTCCGTTCACGGCGACGATCGTGGTGAGCCGGGCGGTGCGCATGAACGGCAGTGCATCGTGGACGGCGCGAGTGGCTTCGCGGCTACCGTCCCAGCAGACCATTACGTGGTCGCCGGGGGAAGTGACGCGGGTGGCATGCGGCACCAGCAGCACCGGTCGGACAGCGGACATGACGAGGTTTTCGGGGAAATAGTCGCCGACGTACGATTCCGGATCGTGCGGGTCATCCTGGCTGGCAATCACCAGATCGGCGTAACGGCCTAGAAGCGGCACCGCCAGATTGGCTGGATCATCGACGGCGATCCACTCACCCGCGATCTCCGCGCGGCGCAACTCCGCGTGAAACAGACGCTCGATCGCCCCGCGCCGTTCGGCACGCAACTGTTCATGCGCGGTGTAGTAGTCGGCGGTTCCGTCCATTACGTACAGCGAGCGCGGATCGGGACTGAACACGGCAAATACACCGGTTAGATGGGCGCCGAAGTGCTTCGCGAGGTGCAATGCCATTTCGAGCCGTGGATGCACGCGCTGGCTCGTGTCCAGGTGAACGACGATGGTTTTGTAGCTCATTGCAAAGCTCCAGAAGTAGGTGAGTGGCGCACGAACGCGTGATCTGAGTCTATGAGCGGGCGAGTCCGCCGCGTTGATTCAGATCAATGGTGCGGTGGTAGGCGCGACTGATGTCGAAGCTCGTCGGCCGAGGTGACCCTCGGTCGCTGCGCGAGATGCGCGAACCTGCGGACAAGCGCGCCGCCTTTTCATGCAGGGCCGCTGTCCCGCTCTTCCCGATGCGGGCGGCACGCTTCTGGCCGCCCGGCAATCGCTGACTAGTGGTCCCGCCGCGTCGAGAATGTGTTGTAGATGACTCGAGGGTCATGCTGCCCCTTGTAGACATCCGGTGCGCTCCGATCGAGCCCGAGCAGCGTGTAGACGGCATTCTGTGCCGAGCGCACCGAGTATTCGACGGTGAACACGACGTCGTCCGGCAGTTCGCAGAACTGTCCGATAAAAGCGACGTTGCGCCAGCCTTCGGGCACCACGGCGGGCCGGTCGCCGCGGCTGCGTGGCAGGAACTGGCTGGTAATGAACGGCATCATGCACGGGATGCAGTTGGCGTGTTCGAGAATGCGGGCCGCCTCTGCGTCCGTCTTCACATGACCGAGAATTTCCGTGAGGATTTCACGGCCGGTGCAGGCGGACATGGGTTTGTTGACGAAATTTCCAGACTGATCGACGCGCAAGCCATAGCCCCAGAACACCTGTACGTCCGCCGGCTGACCGATGAAATGCGGCTGATGCGGCAAGACGATCGAGGCGAGCCAGTTCGACTCGGGAAAAGTAATCAGGCCGCCCTCGCCGGGGACATTGCCGGTCAGGTCGCGGATCAGCCGGAACAACGTCGGTTCGCGCAGTGTCACGGTGAACGAGAGCCACTTCGACGCGTCGATATGATCGGCGAAGACCGACGGGTGGCCGAATTCAGGCCGGCCGGCCGCGATGTTTTTCCACAGGCTCCAGGCGCCCGTCGCCTCGACCGTATCTAGCGACGCGGGACGGTCCATTCCGCCCACGCTGGACGCGTCGGTCATCGAGCCGAGCGTGACGATCACTCTGTCGGCGGCACCGACCGGCACCTCGAAGCGTCGCGCCGCACGTTCGCAAACAAGGCCGCTCACACGATTCAGCGGGCCGGTCTCGTCGAACTGCAGATCGGTGACGCGGGTGTCCGCCTGGAACTGGACGCCGTGCGCGTCCAGCCAGCGGCACAGCGGCCGGACCATCGAGTCGTACTGGTTGTAGACCGTGCGCATGATGCCGTGCAACTGGTTGAGGCCCGCGGACATATGCGCAAAACGCAGCAGATACCGGCGGAATTCGGCGGCGCAATGCCATGGCTGGAACGCGAAGGTCGTGCACCACATCAGCCAGAAATTGGTCTCGAAGAACGATGCGTCGAAGTGATCGGCAATCCGGCTGTTGCCGAGCATGATTTCCGGTTCGATCGCCAGGCGGCCCAGCGTCATCAAATGCTTTTCGGCGAGTCCGCAAGTGGGCGCGTTTTCGCGTTTGCCGTCTCTCACGAGCCGCGAACTGGACGAGGTACGGATAGTCTCGTTCCAGTCGAAGATCTCCTGCGTCACGTTCCTGCTGTCATCCAGGGTCGGAATCGATGAGAAGAGATCGTAAGTGCATAGATATTTGCTCTCCAGCATGCGGCCGCCGCGCACGATGCAGCCACTTTCCGCATTGCCCGCCCCGTCCAGGCTGCCGCCGGGTTTGTCGAGCGCTTCGAAAATGAGGATGTCGCAGCCGCGCACGTGGCCGTCGCGGATCAGGAAGGCGGCAGCGGCCAGCGAGGCAATGCCGCCGCCGACAAGATAGAACCTGCCGACCTCTGCGGTGCTGCTGCCGAGGTCGTCGCGCCGCGTTTGTGCATGAATGGGGGCGGAGTTTTGCATGTTGTTTTCCTTTTCATGTTCGCCGCAATCGGAGTGCGAGCGCACCACCTTCGCATCTGGAGGAGCGTTGGCCCAACATACGCGTGGTGTCGGTATTTCGATTGAGTTGGATCAAACAACGTTTGCTGAGACGCCGCCGTGCACTTCCACCCGTCGCCTGTCGTTTCGGCGCGGCTTCGGCGTATCTCGCCACTTTGCCACCCTGTGATTCATATCAAAGTTGCCGGACGCTTCTCCCATACGATGGTTCGGCATATGCGTCATCAATCTGGTTAAACGAAACATCAGGAGCGAGTCATGGCGCTTTGCGGAAATGTTAGTGACGGTAATTGGTCGGTGTCGGTGGAGACGCATCAGGCCATGGGCGGTTACGACTGCTCGATCCAGCTTAGCCACACCACACCGGAAGGCACATTCACTCACAAGTTCACTCACAGCAGCATTTTTCCGAGTGAACGCGAGGCTGTACTCGCCGGGTTTCGCGAAGGCATGACCTGGGTGCAACTCAAGATGTCGAAGACGCTATCGGTGTCGTTGGGTGTAGACGGGATGTAGATGGGGTAGGGGCGGAAGCCCGCTTCGGTCTCAAGCCCGCCGGTCCGCGTGCAGCTTGATACAGATCAATTGGGGCAGGTCGAAGTCTTCTATTCTCGATTGCAACAACCGGTCAGGTGCGGAGCTTCAAGGCTGACGGTCACCGTTCCAATCAGAAATTCACCGTGCCGCGCGGCCGCGCACCCACCCGGCACCAGGAGAGAAACAATGGATCAGCCGCATGGCATTTTGAGCGGTGCTCAAGCGCAACCTTCTGGCGTGTCCCAGGCCCGCAGCCGGAAGTTGGGCCTGCCGCTGCTCACGGGAGTCGTCATTGCATCGATGATCGGCGGGGGCGCATTCAATCTGCCGCAAAACATGGCGCAAGGCGTGGGGCTTGCTGCAGTGGTGATCGCGTGGGTCATTACGCTGATCGGCATGTTCTTTTTATCGAACACGTTTCGCACGCTGGCCGACAAACGGCCGGATCTGAAGGCCGGCATCTACTCGTATGCGAAAGAAGGCTTCGGTCCGCTGGCTGGTTTCGAAATGGCATGGGGATACTGGCTGTCGGCCGCGTTCGGCAACGTCGCGTTTGCGGTGTTGTTCATGCAGACCGTGGGCTATTTTTTCCCGATCTTCAAGAGCGGTAATAACTGGCCGTCAATCATTGGCGCGTCGCTGCTGATCTGGGTGATGAATTTCGTCGTGCTGTCCGGTGTGAAGCGGGCAGCGATCCTGAACGTGATTTCGAGCGTGCTGAATATCGGCACCATTGCGGTTGCCCTGTGCGCGATGGCGGTGGCGATCAAGGGCGGGATGTTCTCGTATGACTTCTGGGGGCAGCAGCAACATCTGGGCAGCCTGCTCGGCCAGGTCAAGAGCACGATGCTCGTCACGCTATGGGTTTTTATCGGCATCGAGGGTGCTGTCGTCGTTTCGGATCGCGCGGACAAGGCGTCGCAGGTGGGTGTCGCAACGTTTCTCGGCCTGCTCGTCTGCACCGTGCTGTACTTCCTGTTGTCTGCGTTACCTTTCGGCGTGATGCATCAGGCGCAGCTCGCGGGGCTCGCATCGCCGTCCGCCGCCTACGTGCTGAAAGCGGCGGTCGGAGATTGGGGCGCGGTCTTTATTTCGGTGGCACTGATGTTGTCGCTGCTGAGCTGCTGGCTCGCGTGGACGATTCTGGTCGCCGAGTTGCCGTATGAAGGCGCGAAGGATGGCGTATTTCCGAAGTTTCTGGCGCGCGAAAACCGCCGCCACGCCGCCGCGCCGTCGCTGTGGATTTCGAGCGCCACGATGCAGCTCGCGGTGTTCGTCGTGCTTTTTGCCCATGACGCATGGAACTGGTTGATCTCGATCACCGGCGTCATGATTCTGCCGCCTTACCTCGCCAGCACCGCGTTCCTATGGCGCTATGCGTTGCAATCGAAGTACGAGGCGAGTGCGGGCGAAACCGTTCGCGAGTCGATCTGGACCGGTGTGCTGGGGACGGTCTATGCGGTCTGGCTGCTTTACGCGGCCGGCCCGCAGTTCGTTCTGATGTCGACCATTCTTTTTGCCATCGGATTCCCAGTGTTCTGGTGGGCCCGGCGCGAGCACGCACCCACTGAACCGGTTTTCACTCGCCGGGAAATCGTCGTCGCCGTGATTCTGACCGCCGTGGCGATTGCCGCGCTGGTGCTGTTCGCTCGCGGCACGGTCAAGCTGAGCTGAACCGTTCGGCGTGGACGCCGAACCCTGTTCCATTGCGGTATTTTCATCAGGAATCACGATGCCATACGACCAGATGTTTGGTTTCCTGTTTTGTTGCGCGATGCCACTGCCGCCGACATTGCCGTCTTCGCGGCTGCAGCGCATTGTCGATGAACTCGGCCGGCTCGGTTACGGCACGACGATCACCGCCGAACCCGCCGAGGCCTGTTCCGCTATCCGCAGCGACGCGTCAACGGGATGCATCGTTGTCGAATGGTCGCTGAGTGAACCGGAAAGTGACGTCGAGTCGTTTGTCCGGTTCGTGCGCGAGCGCGGCCTGGATGTGCCGGTCTTCATTCTGGTGGAGCGTCATCTGCTGGAAGAAATTCCTGTGGCGGTGCTCGGTCAGGTGACGGGCTACATCTTCATCGAGGAAGACACGCCGGAATTCGTTGCGCGCAATCTGGTGAGTCATTTGCACAGCTACGCCGATTCGCTCAAGACGCCGTTCTTCGGCGCGATGGTGGACTACGCGGAGCAGGCCAATCAGATGTGGACCTGCCCGGGCCACAACGGCGGGGTGTTTTATCAGAAGAGCCCGATTGGCCGCGCGTTCGTCAAGCATCTGGGCGAAGCCGTATTCCGCAATGACCTGGATAACTCGGTCGTCGAACTGGGCGATCTGCTTGTGCATGAAGGCCCGGCACTGGCGGCGCAAAAGGCTGCCGCGCGCATATTCGGCGCGGAACGGACGTATTTCGTGCTCAACGGGACCTCGACGTCGAACAAGATCGCGTTGACCGCACTGGTAGCGCCGGGCGACCTCGTGCTGTTCGACCGCAACAACCACAAGGCCGCCCATCACGGTGCGCTGTTGCTGGGCGGCGGCATCCCGATCTATCTGCCGACCACGCGCAACGCACACGGCATGATCGGGCCGATCGATTTCGATGCGCTCGACGAAAGGTGCGTTCGCGACAGCATCCGGCGTAACCCGTTGATCAAGGACCCGCACGCCTGGCAGCGCGAAAGGCCGTTTCGCGTCGCGATCATCGAACAATGCACCTATGACGGCACGATCTACGACGCGCAAATGCTCATCGAGAAAATCGGGCGGCTGTGCGAGTACATTCTGTTCGACGAAGCATGGGCCGGATTCATGAAATTTCACCCGTTGTTCAAAGGTCACTTCGCAATGGGTCTCGAAGGACTGGATGCGTCCGCTCCCGGCATTATCGCCACGCAATCGACGCACAAACAACTGGCGGGTTTTTCGCAGGCATCGCAGATTCACGTCAAGGATGAGCACCTGGATGGACAGCGCAGACAGGTGAGCCATCGGCGCTTCAATGAAATGTTCATGCAGCATGCGTCGACCTCGCCGTTCTACCCGCTGTTCGCATCGCTCGACGTTGGTGCGCAGATGATGCGCGGCCGTTCAGGCGAAGTGCTGTGGGATGACACCATTCGGCTCGGCATTGAAATGCGCAAGAAGATTCGCGCGCTGCGCCGCGAGTACGAAACCACTGAAACCGATTCGGCGCGGCAATGGTTCTTCGATCCGTTCGTGCCGGATGTGGTCCAGTTCGAGAATCGGACCGAGCGTTGGGAAGACGTGCCAACCGAACGGCTGGCCGCGAGTGCGGACTGCTGGGAACTGGTCCCGGGGCAGAAGTGGCACGGTTTTGGCCCGCTGGCGGCGGGCTATGCGATGACCGACCCGAACAAGCTGACGTTGCTCACGCCCGGCTTCGATCGTGGCACTGGTGAATACGCAGAGCATGGCATTCCGGCGGCGGTGCTCGCCGAGTTCCTACGCGAAGTGCGGATCGTGCCCGAGAAGAACGATCTGAACAGCATTCTGTTTCTACTGACACCTGGGCTGGAATCGTCGAAGGCCGGCACGCTGCTTTCCGCGCTGGTACGGTTCAAGCAACTGCACGACGACAACGCGTTGCTCGACGATGTCATCCCATCTTTTGTCGCGGCCCATCGCAAGCGTTACGCCGGTGTCGGGCTGCGTGATCTTTGCGCGCAGATGCACGGCTTTTATCGCGAGCATAACGTCAGCCGTCTGCAGCGGGAGCAGTTTCGCGCGTCGCATTTCCCCCAGGCCGCCATGCTGCCGCAGGAGGCGATGCACGAACTCGTGCGCAATAACGTCGAGCTGTTGCCGATCGAGCACATCGGCGGCCGGATCGCAGCCACGCTCGCACTGGTCTATCCGCCTGGCATCGGCGTGATTGTGCCAGGCGAACGATATGACGAAAAGGCGTTGCCGATGCTCGACTACTTCCGGATGTTCGAGGAAGGCGGCAACCGTTTTCCCGGCTTCGAAAATGAGATTCAGGGCATCTATCGCAAGACGGAAAGCGATGGAAGCACGCGGCTTTATACGTACGTCGTAATCGAGCAATCTACTTCCAGGGGGTAACGATGGCTTCAGGCGTTCATTCGGAGGCCGGCAGGCTGCGCACGGTCATGGTTTGCAGTCCCGGGCTCGCGCATCGGCGCTTGACGCCAGCGAATCGCGAAGCGTTGCTGTTCGACGATGTGATCTGGGTCGACCGGGCAATCGAGGATCACAAGGTATTCACCGGTGTGCTGCGCGAACGGGGCGTCGAGGTACTGGAATTCCACCACCTGCTCGCCGAAACGTGTCTGAATCCGGTGGCACGCGACTGGATTCTGGACCGGCGCATCGTTGAAGAAGAAGTCGGAACAGGCATGCTGCGTGAGTTGCGGCTGTGGCTCGAAGAGATGCCCGCGCAGCAACTGGCTGACGTGCTGATTGGCGGGGTGGCGAAGGCTGAACTGCCGTTCGACGCTCGCGGGCTGTTCGGCGGCTATCTCGAGCGCTCGGACTTTGTGATCCAGCCGCTCGTCAATCTGATATTCCAGCGTGATCCGAGCGCGTGGGTGTATGGCGGCGTCACGCTGCATCCGATGTTCTGGGCCGCGCGGCGGAAAGAGACCTTGCTTCTTGCCGCCGTGTATGCCTTCCATCCGCGCTTTGCCGGCGAGGTCAAGACATGGTGGGGCGGTCCCGAGACGAGCTATGGCGTCGAGACGCTCGAAGGCGGCGACGTGATGCCGATCGGCGGAGGCATCGTGCTGATCGGCATGGGGGAGCGCTCGAGTCCGCAGGCGGTCACGCAGGTCGCACGCGCCTTGTTTGCCGGTCACGGCGCCAAAAGGGTGATCGCCTGCCAGTTGCCGAAAGCGCGCGCGTCCATGCATCTGGACACGGTGTTTTCGTTTATCGACGTCGACTTCGTCAGCATTTATCCGGACGTCGCGGATGCCATCCGGTGCACCAGCCTTTATCCCGGAGATGAACCCGGCGAGATTCGCTACGAACGTCATGAGGAAAAATTTCTTGCTGTCGTGGCGAAGGCATTGGGTCTCGGCTCGCTGCGCGTATTGACTATCGGCGGCGACACCTATGAAGCAGAACGCGAGCAATGGGATGACGGCAATAACGTGCTGGCACTCGATCGCCGGGTGGTGCTCGCCTACGACCGCAATACCTGCACTAACCGGAAGATGCGCCAGGCCGGTGTCGAGGTCATCGAAATCCCCGGTGGCGAGCTTGGGCGAGGCCGAGGCGGTACCCACTGCCTGAGCTGTCCGATCGAGCGGGACGCTATCCCTCTCTGACGCGCTCCGGAAATGACCGACTAACGGAAATCATCATGTTCAACGTACATAACCGAAGCTACCTCACGCTGATCGAATACACACCGCGCCAGATCCGCTACCTGCTCGACCTGTCGAGAGATCTGAAGCGGGCGAAATATGCCGGTACGGAAACGCCGCGCCTGAACGGCAAGAATATCGCGCTGATTTTCGAAAAGACGTCGACGCGCACTCGTTGCGCGTTCGAAGTCGCCGCGCACGATCAGGGGGCTCACGTGACCTATATCGATCCGGCAGGTTCGCAGATCGGACATAAGGAATCGATGAAGGATACGGCTCGCGTGCTGGGCCGCATGTACGACGCGATCGAATATCGGGGATATGGCCAGGAGATCGTCGAGGAACTCGCGAAATATGCGGGGGTGCCGGTCTACAACGGTCTGACCGACGAATTCCATCCGACGCAGATGCTGGCCGACATGCTGACGATGCACGAACACAGTGATAAGCCTTTGCATCAGATCAGCTATTGTTACATTGGCGACGCGCGCAACAATACCGGCAATTCGCTGATGATCGTGGGTGCGAAACTCGGCATGGATGTCCGCCTGTGCGCGCCGCGTCGTCTGTGGCCGCACGACGAACTGATAGAACAGTGCCGCGCCATCGCGGCCACCACCGGCGCGCGTCTCACCTTGACTGAAAAGCCCGGCGAAGCGGTGAGGGGCGCGGACTTCATCTATACGGATGTGTGGGTATCGATGGGGGAGCCGTTCGAGAAATGGGGCGAGCGGATCAACGAACTTTTACCGTACCAGGTTAATGCAGCACTGCTGGCCTCGACTGGTAACCCGCGGGTGAAATTCATGCACTGCCTGCCGGCGTTTCATGATGCACACACTGAAATTGGCAGGCAGATCGCGGAGCAGTACGGACTGTCCAATGGCGTCGAGGTCACGGACGAGGTATTCGAATCCGATGCGTCGATCGTCTTTGATCAGGCTGAAAACCGGCTGCATACCATCAAGGCGATCCTGGTCGCCACGTTGGCCGGATAAAGGGGCGACTCATGCGCATCGTCGTCGCTCTCGGCGGGAACGCACTGCTCAAACGCGGTGAGGCGGTCAGTGCCGACGCGCAGCAACGCAACGTACAAACCGCGGCGGCACAGCTGGCAGCGCTGACCGGCTCGAACGACCTGGTGATCGTGCATGGCAGCGGGCCGCAGGTGGGCCTGCTGGCGGTGCAAAACGAGAGTACGCCGCGCGCCGCGCGCTTTCCGCTCGATGTGCTGGATGCGGAAACCGAAGGGATGATCGGCTACATGATCGAACTGGAACTGCGCAACCGGCTGCCTGCCAAGCGCGCTTGCGCAACATTGCTGACCATGGTGGAAGTGGGCGCGACCGATCCTGCTTTCGATCACCCGGACAAGCCGATCGGCTCGATACTCACGCAAAGCGCTGCGGCGACGGTCGCCCGCGAAACCGGCTGGACGGTCGCGCCGGATGGTGCGGACTGGCGCCGCGTCGTGCCCAGTCCGAAGCCGCTGCGTTTTCTCGAGATCCAGCCGGTGCGTACGTTGCTCGCGGACGGCACGATCGTGATTTGCGCGGGCGGCGGCGGCATTCCCGTCGTCGTCGAGCCGGGCGGCCGCTACCGCGGTGTCGAAGCGGTGGTCGACAAGGACCGCAGCGCCGCCTTGCTGGCGCGCGAAATCGATGCCGATCTGTTCGTGATTGCAACCGACGTAAGCGGCGTTTATCTCGACTGGGGCACGTCGGCGGCAAGGCTGATACATCGCGCGAATCCGGAAGCACTCGAGGACATGGGCTTCGCCGCCGGGTCGATGGGGCCGAAGGTGGAAGCTGCCTGCGAGTTTGCGAGGCTTACCGGACGCCGTGCTGTGATCGGGGCGTTAGCCGATATCGAGCAATTGGTTGCCGGGATGACGGGCACGTCGATTCGGAGTGGTCAGGCAGGGATCGAAGCGGGCGAGCCCGTCGGACCGGAAGCGCGATGTGGCCAACAATAAGGCCAACACGATGGGCCGGGCACTCGGGTGTCTGCAAACAATCCGTGATGAACGAAGAACTATCCGGGGCGCCGCGCTATCGGCCGTCGATTTGCGCGGCGCCGTTTCGCGAGGGCAGCGACGGCACCGAAGTCGAACCGCTGTCCAGATCCGAACAGGATGCGCTGCTCGCGGTATCGCAGCTCGTGAGTGTCCGGCGGCACACCGTGCTCTATCTTGCGCAAGCTGGCGGGCTACGCATAGAGGCGTGCGTGGCCGTCGTCAGAAGCAGCGCGACAGCAGGCATGCACGAGCGTTAGCTACTCAGGACGACGTGGCCAGCATGGCCAGCGTAATTATCAGCATGACTCCTGTCGCCAGCCAGCCCAGCCCGCGCAGCCAGCTCCGGGCGATGAACCGCCCCATGATGTCGGCTCTGGAAACGATCAGCATCATGACGAACATCACCGGGACGGCGACGATGCCGTTCAGTACCGCGCTCCAGTACAAGGCCTTGATCGGATTGATCGAGGTGAAATTGACGATCATGCCGATCAACGTGGCAATCGCAATCGTTGCATAAAAAGCTTTGGCTTCCTGCACCTTGCGGGTGAAGCCGACCGGCCAGTCGCGCGCTTCACCGATCGCATAGGCGGCGGATCCCGCGAGCACGGGGACCGATAGCAGCCCGGTCCCGACAATCCCGGTTGCGAAGAAAAGCGCGGCAAATGAGCCGGCGATCGGCCGCAACGCCTGAGCGGCTTGCGACGAGGTTTGAATGTCGAGCGTGCCGTGTGCGTTGAGGGTGGCGGCGGTCGTCGCCAGGATGGCCAACGCAACGAGGTTCGAGAGTCCCATGCCGGTCACCGTATCGATCTCGATACGGTGCAATGCAGCGGCCCCCTGTTCGGGTGCATCGAGCAGATCCACTCGGCGCGGATGTGCCCGCATGTCCTCGGCTTCCACCTCGGACTGCCAGAAGAACAGATAAGGGCTGATGGTCGTGCCGAACACGGCGACTACGGCGGTCAGATAGTTCGATGTCCAACCGATCCGCGGAATGAACAGGTGGCTGGCGAGCTGGGTCCAGTTCACGTGCGTCACAGCTAGGACGGCGAAATACGTGAACAGCGATAGTGTGAACCACTTCAGCACTGCGACATAGCGCGTGTACTGCAACAATAGCTGCATGCAGATGCATACCGCTGAAAAGAACAACACATACAGCCATGTCGGGCCGGGCAGCAAAAGCGCCATTGCATCGGCCATCGCGCCGAGGTCGGCCCCCAGATTAATGATGTTGGCGATCAGCAGCAGCACGACGATCCATTGCAGCAGCCAGTTCGGATAGTGCCGCCGCAATACGCCGGCAATCCCGTGGCCGGTGGTGCGGCCGATCCGGGCGCTGATCATCTGGATCGCAACCATGAGCGGATAGCTGAAGAGCAGGGTCCACGACAGGCCGTAGCCGAACGCCGCGCCGACCTGGCTGTAGGTGGCGATGCCGCTCGGGTCATCGTCCGAGGCGCCTGTGATGAGTCCTGGGCCGAGCACGCCGAGCAGCCGCGGTTTGGAAGGGCCGACGACCGGGTCGGGTCCCACAGGATCAGGCGCTTGCGGCAGGTTGTTCATGTGGCTCCCGGCGGATGTGCATACAGACTGGGTGCGCGCTCAGCGTGATGGACGCGGCTTGCACCGGGCAGCCTCGACTGCGGGGCTGCCCGCGGACAACTCGACGATTTCGGCGGTGATCTCTTCCTGCCTCAGACGGCGGAAGTCGCCGGTTAACTGGTCGAGCGTGTCAAGCACGTTGGTGCGCGCGGCAACCATCGCGCGCATACGGGCTTCGTTTTCTGCCGCAAAGGACAGCATCAGCGCTTCGCACAGTTGCGCGTACACATATTCTTCGGCGAGTTCCGCCAGCAGGCGCTGTGGAGCAAGTGTGACGAGCGGTGCAAGATGGCGGGCGGGCACGGCAAAGCGCGTGAAATCGAACGGCAACAACGACTTCTGGAGGATTTCAATGGTGGCGGACAACTGCGGCACCGCGTGCAGTACCGTGACGCGGGTCGCACGGCCTGTTTCCAGACGTTCATACAGCGCTTCGGTAATCCGGCTGGCCAGCGTTGCGACCTCGTCGGCGTGGGCAACCATCGGGGCGGACCAGTCGATCTTGAGTCCGTGCGCGTCGGCCACCACGGCGCCGCGCCCCCCGATCACGAAGTAGCCGCGTGCGTCCGTGCCGGGCAGGTTAGCCGCCGCTTCGATCATGTGTTCGTTGAACATGCCGACGAAGCCCTGTTCAGCGCAAACGACGATGACCACATGTGTGCCGCCGTCCGCATCGGCGCGACTGGGTTGCGTGTCGTGGTCATCGAGCATCAGTGCATCGCCGATCGCCGCGCCGATCAGATCGGCGCAGGCACGGATGCCGTCGAGCCGGCTGCGCGCTTCCTGCGAGCGCGCGGCCGCGATGCCACGCATCGCGCTCACCACGGATTCCAGTTCGTGCACGCTGGCGATGCGCGCCTCGACATCGCTGAGCCTGTTGCTCATGGAGAAACGGCTTCGGCGGATGTACTTAACTGCCCGGCGAGGTCGCGCACCGCTGCGACGAGCGCGGTGCGTGCCGCGGTGTCGAGCGGGCCGGTCGCCGTGAGCGTGGCCGCTGCGGCCGCGCCGCCGTGTGCATCCAGATGCGCGGCAAGTCGCGCGCGTACGGACGGGATGCAGTCGATGGGCAACGCGTCAAAGACGCCGTCGTCGAGCGCGGCGAGCAGGGCAATTTCGTCGACAGGACGCAAGGGTGTAAAGCGCGGTTGCGTAATCAGCGCGCGGATCCGCTCGCCGCGTGTCATCTGTGCCTTGACCCGTGCATCGGTGAGGCCGCCGAAGCGCGTGAACATCTCGAGTTCCTGGAACTGCGAATAGTCGAGCCGCAGACGTCCCGACACGCTACGTAGCGCGGGAGTCTGCGCCTTGCCGCCGACCCGGCTCACGCTCAGGCCGACATCCACCGCGGGGCGCTGGTTCGCTGCGAACAGGCCCGAGTCGAGCACGATCTGTCCGTCAGTGATCGAGATCAGATTGGTGGGGATATACGCGGACAGATTGCCGGCATCGGTCTCCGCAACCGGCAACGCGGTCAGCGAACCGCCTCCCAGTTCGCTCGACAGTCTGGCCGCTCGTTCCAGCAAGCGCGCATGCAAATAGAAAATATCGCCGGGGTAGGCTTCGCGGCCGGGCGGCTCGCGCGTCAGCAATGCCAGTTCACGGTGCGTGGCGGCGTGTCTCGTCAGATCGTCGATCACGACGAGCGCGTGCTGTCCCCGGTCGCGGAAATATTCCGCGATAGTCATTCCAGTAAAGGGCGCGATCCATTGCAGACCGGGCGAGGCCGCTGCCGACGAGACGACGAACACGCAGCGTTCAGGCGCGCCATGCTGGCGGACTGCGTCGATTGCGCGCTGCACTGCTGTCGCACGCTGGCCGACCGCTACATAAACGCAGATCATGTCCGAGTCCTTCTGGTTGACGATCGTATCGAGCGCAATCGAGGTCTTGCCGGTGGCGCGGTCGCCGATGATCAGCTCGCGCTGCCCGCGGCCGATCGCGAATAACGCGTCGATCAGCAGGATCCCGGTCGCGACCGGCTGCGTGACCAGATCGCGCTCGATGATTGCGGGCGCGGGTCTTTCGACAGGCATATGCGCGGCCGCCGGTATGGCTTCGTCGCGGTCTAGCGGCCGCCCAAGCGGATCGACTACCCGGCCGAGCAGACCGGGGCCGACCGGCACTTCGACCACCTGGCCCGTGCCGGCAACGCGCGAGCCGGCGGCGATCGCGTCACCGCTATCGAGCAGGACAGCGGCGATGGTGCTCGCATCGAGCGTGAGCGCGAAACCGAGCCGGTCGCCGTCGAAGCGCAGCAGTTCGTTTAACCGCACGTCGGGCAGACCCGAGACGAGGGCGATGCCGTCGGCCACGTGCTCGACGCGGCCCACCGTTTTCGCATGCGCGGCGAAGCTGGTTTGCGCCAGCGTGGCGCGGCTGCGCGCTAGCCAGTCGTCTGCCGCCGGATCAGGCGTGGTTTGTGTCATGGATGAGCAGTTCCGTTTTGAGGTGCGCGAGGTCGTCGCGAAAGCTGTTGCGCACGATTGCATGAGGCGCTTCAAGTTCGAGGCCAGCGATGACGGCCGGGTCGATCGACGCCTCGAGCGCCACGTCGCGGCCGAGCACGTGCGCGAGTGCCGCGCGGCAGCTAGCCAGTTCGTCGCGGCTCAAGGCGCGCGCCGCGATGAGCCGCAGGCCGTCGCCGCCGGCATCCAGTTGCGCCCGGGTGGCGTCCGGCAAATTTGCGAGCGCGGTAGCAAGGCCATCGATAAAGCCCGCGACCCGTGCTTGTGGCGGCAGCCGGTCGAGCAGCCGGGCGGCGATGTCGAGCGCCAGTTGCGAGGCCCGCGCGGCGTCGGCTTGCGCGGCGTCGCGGCGCATGGCGTCGATCTCGGTCTGTGCAGTGGCCCGCAAGCGGTCAGCGTCAGCGCGTGCAGTACTTTCGAGCGATGCCTTCAGCGCGGCCGCCTCCGCGGCGGCGGCTTCGAGAAGCTGGCTGCGCTGTTGCGCGAAGCGCGCCACTTCAGCCGTGGCCTGTGCCTGCGCAGCGACGGTGGCCGCTTTGGCCGCGGCGGCTTCACTCATCAGCGCGGCGGCGGCCTGCTGCCGTTCCGCGACCATTCGGGCGACCGGCCGGAACAGAAACCGCGCAAGCAACCAGATGAGGACCAGCGCGTTGACGGTTTGCAGGCCGAGCGTCCACCAGTCGATGTGCATGACGGTCTCGCGCTTACTTGATGAACGGATTGGCGAACAAAACCAGCAGTGCGATCACGAGGCAATAAATGGCCATCGTTTCGATCATCGCCAGCCCGACAAACAGCGTACGTGAAATCGTGCCCGCTGATTCGGGCTGGCGTGCGAGCGCGTCCATTGCGGCCGCGACCGCGCGGCCTTCGCCGAGCGCCGGCCCGATTGCGCCGAACGAGACCGCGATTGCCGCGGCAAGAATACTGACGATCTGGATGAGATTGTTCATGGTGTGCCTTGTCGTTGATCCGGAGATTGCGGTGAAGCGTCGGCGAGCGCCGCGCCGATAAAAACCATCGCCAGTACGGTGAAGATGTAGGCTTGCACCGCGCCGGTCAGCAGATCGAGTGCCATCAGCGGAATCGGCACCAGCAGCCCGGCGAGCGAGAGAACGATGCCGACCACGAACACGCCGCTCATCACGTTGCCGAACAGACGCACGACTAGCGAAAAGGTGCGCGTGATCTGCTCGACCACGTTGAGCGGGATCATGATCCACGTGGGCTCCGCGAAAGTCGCGAGATAGCGGCCGAGCCCCCGCGTACGCACGCCGTAAAAAATCGTCGCGCAGAATACGATCAGCGCGAGCGCGGCGTCGGTCTCGACGTGCGCCGTCGGCGGCTCGACGCCCGGCACGAGCGAGGACCAGTTACTGATCAGAATAAACAGGAAGAGGGTGCCGATCAGCGGGCGATAGGTGCGTGGTTCGGTTTGCATCGTGTCGCGGATCTGATCGTCGACTGTGCTTACCAGCAACTCCAGCACCGTCTGCGCTTTCGATGGCATCAGCGTGAGACGCCGTGTGACGAGCGCCGAGGCTGCCCACAGCAGCGAGATGATGACCCAGGTCGTGACCACGGGCGCCGACACCGGAATAGGGCCAAGGTGAAAGAGTGGTTCGGTGGCGAGCGGAGAAGGCATCATGGCTGCACCTTGAACCGTTGCAGTACAAGATGACGCGCGAGCAGCAGCCCGGCGGCGCCGCACAATAGCGGCCATGGTCCGAGCCGCGCCAGCACGATGAAAACCGCCGCCAGCAAGCCGAGGCGGATAAGCTGCAAGCCGATCGCCCGGCAGGGGGCGCCGGCGGTCAGGAGACGCACGTTCCAGCGCAAACCCGTGAAATGGATCAGCCCTGCCAGTACACCGGCCAGCAGACCGGTTGCAATCCGGGCGGCGAATACGGAATGGAATGTCATGGTCAATGCCTCCTCGTTTGCCGGTGCATCCACTTCCATGCGAACCACCAACCGATGCCTGCGCCGATCATCACCAGCGGTGCGGAAAAGAACACGCCGGTGCTGAAATAACGATCGAGCCAATGACCGAGCAGAAGCGAAAGCAGCGTCGGCACCACAATCGTCCAGCCGAGAATGCCGATCTGACCGAGGCGCGCGCCGAGTGAGGGCTCTGGTTCGTCGTGTGCTTCGTGCTCCCGTAGCATGGCTTGCCGCGCTGCGCGTGCGACGCGCTCGCCTGACGGATCGGCCGATGAGCCAGACGAGTCCGCCGGTTTGCCGGTTGCGTTACCAGCGGGTTTGCCTAGACGTTGGCCGTCGTCGCGGGTCATGCCCCCTCCTTGCCGTGCGGTTCTGTGTTGTCGCGCATGGCGGGTGATGTCCCCGGGCGCAGATAGCGCAACAACTGCCGAACCGCCTGCGTGTGCAGACGGGTCTGTTCGACGCGAGCGCGACGCGCGGTATCGAGGCGCTTGACGCGAGCAGCCTCGACCTGCGCCTGCAGCGCGACGAGCGTGTCGCCGCGAATACCGTCGCGACACGCGATCGTTACGCTGTGGCCGTCCACGGCTCTCAGCACGCCCGCTTCCACCGCGCAGAAATGCGGCACGGTATCGGCGCCATGCCAGCGGATCACGCAGGGCACGAGCACGGTCAGGAAGTTGGCGTGGCCGGGCAGAATACCGAAGCTGCCGCTGTCGTCTTCCGCGCGCAGCGCCACGACCCCGGTGTCGTCGACTAGCACGGCAGCCGGCGTGGCGATCATCAGATGGAGAGGCTGGCTCATTTCGCGTCACTCGGGGTGGGGGCCGCAGCGGTGACTGAGGTACTGGCCACCGTTTGAGCGGCCGGGTGCGATGCGTTTTCCCGGGCGCGCGCTTCGTCGAGCGTGCCCACCATATAGAGCGAGTTTTCCTGCCAGCTATCGCACTCGCCCGCCAGGATCGCCTTGCAGCCGGCGAGCGTGTCGGCGACCGCGACGGAGCGACCGGGTACGCCGGTAAACGCCTCGGTGACGGCGAACGGCTGCGTCAGAAAGCGCTGCAGGCGACGTGCACGGCCCACGATGCGGCGGTCGTCCGAGCCGAGCTCTTCCACACCCAGCAGTGAGATGACGTCTTGCAATTCGCGGTAATGTTCGATGGTTCGTCGTACTTCGGTGGCAATCGCCGCATGCGCCTCGCCGACGACGAGCGGGTCGAGCAGCACCGACGATGACGCGATCGGATCGATCGCCGGATACATGCCCTCGGCGGCCATCGAACGCGACAGCACGACCATGCTGTCAACGTGCGAGGCAATCGTGGTCACGGCAGGGTCGGTGAAATCGTCGGCGGGCACGTAGACCGCCTCGATGGCAGTCACCGAAACGTCGCCCACCGACACGATGCGCTCCTGCAGCGCAGCCACTTCGCTCGCCAGGGTCGGCTGATAACCGACGCGTGACGGCAGTCGTCCGAGCAGGCCGGACACTTCGGCTCCGGCCTGAACGAAGCGGAATACGTTGTCCATTAGCAGCAGAACATTCTGGTGCCGTTCATCGCGAAAGTATTCGGCCACGGTGAGCGCGGTGAGCGGCACGCGCCAGCGTGCACCGGGTGGCTCGTTCATCTGCCCGTACACCAGCACGGTGCGCGGCAACACGCCCGAGCCGCGCATGTCGAGCAGCATTTCATGGCCTTCGCGCGTACGCTCGCCGACGCCGGCAAAGACCGAGATGCCCTGGTAGCGCTCGACCATCGCGTGAATCAACTCCATCACGAGCACGGTCTTGCCAACCCCGGCGCCGCCGAACATCGCTGCCTTGCCACCCTGCGCGAGCGGCGTGAGCAGATCGATGATCTTGATCCCGGTCGCGAAGATCCCGGTGGCAGCACCCTGTGAGGACAAGGGCGGCGGCTCACGATGGATCGGCCGGCGCGGTACATCCGGCGGCAAAGGCGCGCCGCGATCTCCGGGCGTGCCGGCGACATCGATCAGACGCCCCAGCATGGCTTCCCCGACCGGCACCTGGATCGGGCCGCCGGTAGCGTAGACCGGCGCACCCCGTCGCAAGCCATTGGTGGATTGCAGGGCGAGCGCGCGCACTGTGGATTCATCCAGCTGGGCCTGTACTTCGGCAATGATCGGCGGTCCATCATCCGCGATGATCGAAAGCGATTCTTCGATGAGGGGGAGTGTCATCGCGTCGAACGCGATGTCGACGACCGCGCCGCGCACGGCGATCACACTACCCTGAACCGTTGCGGCCTGGTTTGACTGCCCGGACGGGAGACTTGTTGCCGGTGTGCCGGGTGTGCCATCGGGACTTTCTTCGGTCATGGTCATGCGGTGATATGGAAACCGGCGTCGGCGTAGATCGTCGAACCGGTGAGCGTCATGCCGGCTTCGCTGGCCAGAACCGCGGCGATCTTGCCGATTTCTTCGATGGTGACGAGATGCTGGGCCGGCGTGTGCATGCGAACGTCGTCGAGCAGTGCGTCGAAACGGTCGATGCCTGACGCCGCGCGTGTCTTCACGGCGCCAGCGGAAATGGCATGGACGTGGATGCGGTGCGCAGCCAGATCGGCGGCCAGATAGCGCACGCTCGATTCGAGCGCGGCCTTGACCGGTCCCATCACGTTGTAGTGATCGACAGCGCGTTCGGCGCCGTAGAAGCTCACGGTCATCAGACTGCCGCCATCGGTCATTAGCGGTAACGCGAGCTTTGCCATGCGAATGAACGAATGGCACGACACCGCCATGGCAAGCCCGAAGCCTTCGGCTGGGCAGTCGATCAATTTCGCGTGCAGTGCGTCGGCGGGCGCGAAAGCGATGGAATGGAGCAGGAAGTCGAGCCGCCCCCATTCCTTCGTCACCCGCTCGAAGACGGCTTCGAGCTGGCCGGGAACGGTGACGTCGCACGGCAGGATCAGCGGCGACTGAAGTGCGTCGGCGACGGGGCGCACGTAAGGCTCGGCCTTGTCGTTCAGATACGTCACAGCGAGGTCCGCGCCCGCGGCCCGAAACAGTTTCGCGCAACCCGTGGCGATGCTATGTTCGTTGGCGATGCCGACCACGAGGCCGCGCTTGCCTGACAGATCGATAATCGAATTCATGATATGGATTCCTCATGATGATGCACGGCCACGGCTTCGTCGGCGATGATCTGTTCCTCGTCGGTCGGCAGGACGAGCACGGCTACGCGGCTGCGCGCGCTGCTGATCACGCGCGCGTTGCCGGCGTTCGACTGAGGGTCGAGTTCGACGCCGAGCCATGCAAGCCGATTGCAGACGGCATTGCGCACTTCCGGTTGATGCTCGCCAATACCTGCGGTGAACACGAGACAGTCCATGCCGCCGAGCGTGGTCGCGAGCCGCGCCGCTTCGCCCGCAATGCGAAAGGCGAAGAGGTCCATTGCCTCGCGAGCCTCCGGCCGGTGGCTGGCCTGCAATTCGCGGCTGTCCGCACTGATGCCCGATACGCCGAGCAGGCCTGATTTCGTGTAGAGCAGCGCCTCGATGTCGCTTGTGCTCATATGCTGCTGCTCAAGCAGATGCAGTACGACACCGGCGTCGAGTGCGCCACAGCGAGTGGCCATCGGAATGCCGTCGAGTGTCGAGAAGCCCATGCTGGTATCGCAACTCTTGCCGTCGTCGAAAGCAGCGAGGCTTGCACCGCTGCCGAGATGTGCCGCGACGACCTTGCCGTGTGCCAGACGCGGGAACTGTTGCGAGAGTTGCTTGATGATGAACTGATAGGAAAGCCCGTGAAAACCGTAGCGTTTGATACCCTGGTCGAAAAGCTGACGGGGAATCGCGAAGCGGCGCACGAGGTCGGTCTGTGTCCGGTGAAACGCCGTGTCGAAGGAAGCCGACTGGATCAGTCGGGGCCGCAGATGCCGGATCGCACGGATTAGCCGCAGGCTTTGCGGCTGGTGCAAAGGTGCAAGCGGGACCAGTGCGTCAATCGCGGCGAGCGTGTCGTCCTCAATCGCCACCGGTCCGCTGAAACGGTCACCGCCATGCACGACGCGATGGCCGACCGAGATGAGGTCGTCGAGCGGGAAGTGCGCGGCGAACCAGCCGAGCGTTTCGTCGAGCACGTCGTGCAGATCTTCGGTGACGCCCGATACGAGCCGAATCTCCCTAGTCTCGCTACTGTTGGTGAGTTGCAAACGCAACGGCTGCTGCCGGAAGTCGATCGTGCCTTGCCCGATTCTCACTGCGGCGCCTGAGGTGACTCGAAACAGGCCGATCTTCACAGTCGACGAGCCGGGATTGAAGGTAAGCAGAAGTGGTGCGTTCATGATGAGGTCGGCCCTCCAGGGGTGCGTTCAGCTGCGAGCTTGGCGAGCGCGGCAGAAGCGAGGCGGACGCGCACGCTATCGGCTCGGCTCGTCAGAATGATCGGCAGGCGCGCGCCGAGCACGATGCCTGCCGCGTCGGCGCCTGCGAAGTACACCAGCTGTTTGGCGAGCATGTTGCCGGCCTCGAGATCGGGCACCATCAGAATGTCGGCCTGCCCCGCCACCGGTGAAACGATGCTCTTGGTCTGCGCCGCCGCCATGCTGATCGCGTTGTCGAAGGCGAGCGGGCCGTCCACCAGCGCGCCCGTGATCTGCCCGCGCGCGGCCATGACCGTCAGCGCGGCCGCGTCGAGCGTGGTCGGCATGCGGGGGTTGACGGTTTCCTCCGCCGCGAGGACAGCGACCCGCGGCATGTCGATGCCAAGCAGGTGCAGGAGATCGATCGCGTTCTGGCAGATATCGCGTTTCTGGTCGAGCGTTGGCGCGATATTGACCGCAGCGTCGGTGACCACCAGTGGCTTCGTGTAGGCCGGTACGTCCATCGCGTAGACGTGACTGATCCTGCGCGCGGTGCGCAGTCCAGATCCCGTCGCCACGACGGCGGATAGCAGTTCATCTGTATGCAGGCTGCCTTTCATCAATGCGGCAACCTTGCCCGCCGCACCCAGTTCGACCGCGCGCGCGGCCGCCGCGTGGCTGTGCCCGGTTGATTCGAGATTGATACCGTCGAGACTGAGTTGTGCGGCATCGGCGGCGGCGCGGATTTTGGCTTCCGGTCCGATCAGGAGCGGATCGAGCAGCCCTTCGTCACGTGCCGTGAGCGCCGCGCGGATTGCATCCGGAGAGCAGGGATGCACAACTGCAGTGCGCAACGCCGGCCGTAGACGGGCCTCGCGGATAAATGCTTCGTACCGGTCATGCCGGCGCACGGTGGCCTCAGGGCGCGGCATGGCCGGCAAAACGATCGGCGAAGCAGGCGCGATCACGGTGGCGACGCCCAGCAGCACCACCTCGCCTTTCTGGTTCGTGCAAACCGTGTCGAGCAGAACGATGCGTTTCGACGCACGTTTTTCCTTGACGGTGACGGTCGCGGTGATGGTGTCACCCGGCGTGACCGGATGACGGAACTGCAACGTCTGATCCAGATAGATCGTGCCCGGTCCGGGCAACCGGGTGCCGAGCAGAGCTGAAATGAGCGCGGCGGTCCACATGCCGTGCACCACCACATGGCCGAACAGATCTGTCGATGCGAATGCCGCATCCATATGCGCGGGGTTGACGTCGCCGGAGAGCGCGGAGAACAGATCGATGTCGTTCTGCCCGGCAATGCGTACGAGCGACGCCGATTCGCCGATCGCGAGTTCGTCGAAGGTCCGGTTGCGAAGCATCATGTCGTTCATGGCGTCGCTCCTACGCCTGGAAGACGTAAGTGCCGGGCGCATCGCCAGGCGCTTTTGCTCCGTCGCCGCCCATGGCCGGTGGCGCGATACGTTTCGCACTCGAATGGGCAGCTAGCCAGTCTGTCCACGCGGGCCACCATGAACCTTCCTGCGGCATCGCAGAGGCAAGCCACGCATCGGGACCCATGCGCAGATCGTCCGGTGCCGTGTGTTTCAACCTGAAGTGGCGATGCGCATGCCCCGGCTCGCTGACGATGCCGGCGTTGTGGCCGCCGCTCGTCAGCACGAAAGTCATGTCAGTGTCGGACAGATTGTGAATCTTGAACACCGACTGCCATGGCGCGATGTGATCGCGTTCCGTGCCGACCACGAACAGCGGCACGCGAATATTGCGCAGCGACACCGGGCGCCCATCGACATGGTACCGGCCACAGGCCAGATCGTTGTCGAGGAATAGACGCCGCAGATACTCCGAATGCATCCGGTACGGCATCCGTGTGGCATCGGCGTTCCATGCCATCAGGTCGTTCATCGGCGCGCGCTCGCCGAGCAGATAGTCGTGCACGATGCGCGACCAGATCAGATCGTTGGACTGCAGTAACTGGAATGCGCCGGCCATCTGATTGGCCGCCAGATAACCCTGCGACCACATCATGCTTTCGAGGAAATAGACTTCACTGTCGTCGATGAAAAGTTGCAACTCGCCCGGCTCGCTGAAGTCCGTTTGCGCGGCGAACAGCGAAACCGATGCGAGCCGCTCGTCGCCAGAGCCGGCCATGGCGGCCGCGGCGATCGACAGCAGCGTGCCGCCGAGACAGTAGCCGGTTGCGTGAACCCGTTGTTTCGGCATGATCGCGGAGATCGTATCGAGCGCCGCCATCACACCGAGTTGCCGGTAATCGTCGAGGCTCAGATCACGGTCTTCGGCGCTGACATTGCGCCAGGAGATGCAGAACACGGTGTGGCCCTGTTCGACCAGGTAGCGGATCAGTGAATTGTGCGGCGACAGATCGAGGATGTAGTACTTCATGATCCATGCCGGCACGATCAGAACTGGCTCGGCCAATACGCTGGCGGTCGCAGGGCTGTATTGAATCAGTTCGATCAGGTGATTGCGAAACACCACCTTGCCCGGCGTAGCGGCGAGGTTGCCACCCACCTTGAACTGATCGAGGCCGACGGCCCGTTGACCGTTCACCTGACGACGCAAATCTTCCAGTGCGTTGCACATGCCTCGGAAGATGCTCATTCCGAACGTCTCGGCGGCACGATGTAAAACCTCGGGATTGCTGAGCGGAAAGTTTGTGGGTGCGACGATATCGAGCCCCTGGCGCGCACCGAACGACACCACATCTTCGTGATGACGCGTGGTGCCGGGCACGCCGCGTGTGGCCGTGGTCCACCATTGCTCGCTCAATAGAAATGCCTGCTGCCAGAAGCGGAAAGGTTCGGTCTGCCATACGTCCGCGCGAAAACGCCTGTCTTCCGGCGCGGGTTCGGCGAGCGGCGGAGCGTATTCACCGCGCGAAGCCTGGATCATGTAGTCGGCAATCCGTTTCGCGTCCTGAATACCGAGCGATGCCAGTTCCAGTTGTTTGCCAGGCGCGGCTGCCAGATGGATGAGCCAGTCGGCCCAGGCCAGCGCGAGCGCCACCGGAGACAGCCCTCCGCTCAGGCGGGCGATGAAGGCTTCTTTGGCGTGATCGAGGGCGCGGAACGGCGCAGCGGATGCGGCAATGGGCGGCGTGTTCGGCGCAGCCTGAACGGCGGCGGAAACGGGTCTGAAGCGAGTGTCCATCTGGATGTCCTCAGCGTAGGGTGGCCACGTCGCGTGCCGCAGCCTGACTGTTTGCGGGACTCGGTGAACGAGCCGGTGATGTCACCGAGAAAAGCTGTCCGCGAAGTGCGAATCACACCAGGTGTGCCGGTTTCCCGGCCCTGTTTGTGCGGGGCAGCAAACATTGCACCGAGCGACTGTAGCTGCCGGATAGCGGTCCACAATTGATCTGAATCAATGGTGGCGAATGGACTTTTGAGCGTAATGAAGGCGTGAGGTGTCGCGCGGAATGGTGATCGCAATACGAAAGCCGCTGCCGGCTGTGGTGTCAATTGACAGCGTGCCGTTCAGGCGGCGCACACGTTCGCCCATTTCCAGCAAGCCGAATGACATCCGTTCGACAAGGTGCGTTGCGCCGGGCCCTGAACGTTATCGGCGATGTGCAATATGCAGGTTTTGCCGCTTCTACTGAATTCGGCGGTAACTTCGTCCGCGCGTGCGTGGCGGGCCACGTTGGTCGGCTCTTCCCGGATTACATGGAAGACGGCCGCCTCGGTCAACGTCATATGTGCTGTCCGAATGCTGGCGTCGACGACGATCGCATAGCGCTGTGCAACAGCGTCGATGAGCACTTTCGGGTGCAGAGGCAAAACCCAGCGTCTCCAGCGCGATTCGCTGCAATCTGGTTGCGATCCACCGCGATGATGCCACGGTGCCGTTGATCAGACGGTTCATGTCTTCGATGTGCGACGGAATGCGCGCGATCTTCTGGCCGTCGTGGAGCTTCGAGCCTGGTCGCGCACGATCCGTCGGGTTTGGCCCGGTTTTTCGCCCGCCCCAACAGATCGCACGAAGGGAGAATCGACGGCAGCATACGAAAGGTCCAGTTGCCCGGATTCGCGCAGCTTGTCGAGCGGAAGCGCATGCGGTTTGTTCCAGACTGCCCGCCTTCTGCCATGCGTCCAGACGACGCTGCCCGCTCCGACACACGAGGTCGGCCTCGACGTTCGCTGTTTCGACGCTTTGGCTTCGGCAGTAACGGTTCGATCCGTGTCCACAATTCGTTGTCAATGATCGGCGCCTGTATCTCCTCGGTCTCCGCTGTCAGGACGGCTGAGGTTAACGTCGCGCCCGGACAGTAAGCAGCCCCGCACAGGGATTTTTTGGAACTGGCCTCTTATGGTTGTGGTATCGCTCGCAGTGCTCTGAGGTTGCCCGCAAATATCGTATCCGCTACCTGATGCACCGGTACAACTGGATACGGCCGCATCAGTTCAACGACGGACTGGCGCCGGCAGTCGCGGAAGAAAAACTTAACGCAGTGTCCGGGATGGGTTGACCACTACATACCGGCATGAAACGCGCGCGCCCGCAGCTCGACAACCTGCTTACGCACCTACGGCCGCGCGACGTGGTTATCGTAACCCGCCTCGACCGGCTCGCGCGAAGCATTCTCGATCTGCTGGAAATTGTTGAGCGCATTCGTGACGTTGGTGCCGGGCTACGCAGCCTTGCCGAGCCGTGGGCCGACACGACGACGCCAGGCGGCCGCATGGTATTGACCGTGTTTGGTGGTATGGCCGAGTTTGAACGTAGCCTGATCGTAGAGCGCACAAGCACCGGTCGGGCGGCCGCAAAAGCTCACGGCACGAAATTTGGGCGCAAGCCGAAGCTCGCCCCCCCGCAGCTCAAACACATCTATCAGCTCGTGGACGAAGGCAAGGCCAGTAGACAGGAAATCGCCGACCTGTTCGGCATCGACCGCTCGACGCTTTATCGAGTGCTCGCGCAGCGCGAGCAAGCGTGAAATTCTACGGGGAAGCCGAATAAATATCTGAGGTTACATGCGCAGGCTTGTGGTTCGTGCGTTACGCACTTATCGTCCGGCCGACGGTCCTGCGCCTGTTCCGCGTCCATGCAACGTGTACGAGCGATGCGATCGACGCCTTGGCGCACTGCCAGAAGGGGGCCGCTACGTGGACGATCAGATTTCCGTTGTCCCTGCGCCCGCTATCTTGATTCTGTTCCGCCCGTTCCTCTTGGCGTCGTAAAGCGCCCTATCCGCGTCCTGTAGCAACGCCTCATAGATCGGGCGAGGTTCGCTGGACGCGGCCATGTGCGCGGCGCTGGCAATGCCCACGCTGATCGTGACGCGCTGGAGCGGGCTTCCGGCGTGCGGTATGGCGAGATCATGGACGGCCTGTTTCATCGCTCTGGCGATATGCTCGGCCCCAGCCCTTGTCGTGTCCGGCAGGATCACGGCAAATTCCTCGCCGCCATATCGGGCGGCCCAGTCGGTCGGGCGATGGAGTGCCGAAAGGATCGCGGTGCTTACCGCCTGCAAGGCGGTGTCTCCGGTGACGTGGCCGTAGAGGTCATTGAAGGGCTTGAACCAATCCACGTCGATCATGGCGATCGACAGCGCGGGGTGCCCCCGCTGCATCCGGCGCGTTTCATCGTCCAGGACCTTTTCCAGCCCCCGGCGGTTCAGGAGGCCAGTTAGCGGGTCAGTTTCGGCGAGGGCTTCGAGTTGCCTGTACGCGACCGCCAGCTTTTTGTTCGAGGCCGCCAAGGCGGTTTCGGTTCGCTTGAGTTCGGTAATATCCGTCAGGATCGCAACCATGGCGGTTGCCCGGCCTTCATGCGCCAGATCGAGCGGACTGACACGAACAAGATAGACGTGGCCGTTGACTGTAGACTCGTGGTCTCGGCCGGACTGGCCCGCGTCGAACGCCTCAAAATCCCTGCGCGCGCTGGCGACCGTTTCGGGCGTACAGAAGTTCGCTATAGGCTTGCGCGGGAGCGCCGATAGCGGCTGGCCGAGGATCGCCGCATATTCCTCGTTGGCGGCGATGAAATGCATCTCCCGATTCACCAGGCACATGGCGACCGGCAGCGAGAGGATTATGTGATGCAGTTCATCAACCGAGATTCGTGAAAACATACGCCAAGACCAACCCCAACCCCAACTTCTCAAGAATATGCGAGCGTCAAGGGGGCTTTGACGCGTGCCGTCAAAGGTGCCGTCGCTCGCGGTGACACTAGTATGCACCAAGCTCTACCATGACGGACTCAACCGGATGTTCCCAAGTTAAGTAAATTTTTACCGTCTGGCAGGTAGCGAAACGGCCCGCGCGGTGCGTTGCTACGTGCGCCCGGCCTGCCGCTCCTGCCGCAACCGCTGCCGGGCCAGGCTAGGCCGGGCCGGGCCGTTGCAGCTCGATTGCACTTGAACAGAACAAGACATGGCTACGTTACGACTTCATGCTTATGAAGTTGCTGCGCCTGGTCGTATCGCACGTCGAAGCCCGGTCGAAGACAAAGCCCAGCGGCATAAACCTCGTTGGACTCAGGCCACGATGTTTTCGAGGTCTGCCAGCAGGCTTGGTTGTTTGGGTTCCCAGCCCAAAGTCTTGCGGGTATGGTCGCTCGAAGCAGGCTGGTCGGCCGCAAAGATCGGACCCAGCGCGCCAAAGGTTTCTGCGGTTGCGGATGCCACAGGCAGCCCCAGCTTGCGCCCGATGACCGCTGCAATGTCTCGAACCTTGTCGCCCTCGTCGGCGACGGCATGCCAGGCCGTGCCGGGCTCGCCTCGTTCAAGCGCCAGCCGGAACAGCACGGCAGCGTCGAGCGCATGAACTGCTGGCCAACGCTGTTCGCCATCGCCCGGGTAGCTGGATTGTCCGGTCTGGCGCGCGAAGCGGGTCAGCATCCCGGCAAAACCGCCGGTCCCTTTGTTATGCACCGTGCGGGGCAGTCGCACCGACATACTGCGAACGCCATGGGAGGCCAGAGCAAGCGTGGCATTCACGGCCCGTCCACGACCACCCACCGGCCCTTCGGTCGGAAGGGGATCGCGTTCGGTCGAGGCACGACCTGCCACCCAGGGTGTACCCGATACCGTGACAAGCGGGCGATTGGTTCCGACAAGCTCTTTGCCCAGCGCGGTCAAGGCCGCGGTTTCTTCGGCAACGCCTGCTGCGAGTGCTTCGGGACTGCTGAAGTCATTTGCAAAGGCAAGGTGCACGACCCCGTCGGTCTGGCGAGCCCCTTGTCGCAGGATATCCAGATCGGAAAGCGACCCGCGCAATGGGGCGGTACCTGCCGCTGTGATGGCTTGCGCAGCCCTGTCGGATCGCGTGAGTGCGAGGACGGAATGACCATTGTTTATCAGTTCCGCAACAACTGCCGAACCGACCAGTCCGGTCCCGCCGGTGATGAAGACATGCATGAAAATTTTCCTCATAGTGTCAGTGACTGACTATAATCGTAGTGACAGTGACTGACAATATCTTTATGGTAGCGAAATGCCTCGTAATTCCGATGACGCTCGCAAGCACCTGATCCAGGCCGCCTTGGACCTGTTCGCTCAGAACGGGTTTGAACAAACGACCGCGGCCCAGATCGCGGCTCGTGCGGGGGTGACCGAAAGGACCTTCTTTCGGCTTTTCGTCGACAAGCGAGAGGTGCTGTTCTATGGCCAGTCGATGCTCAGTGCCGCACTTGCCGAGGCTGTAGCGGATGCACCGGCGCTCCTGTCGCCAATGGAAGTGTTGCGCCAGGCGTTGGAGGCCGTCGTCCCCCTACTGGAAGGCAATCGGCGATATTCGGAGCCCCGCCAGCGCATCATCGCAGCGACGCCAGCCCTTCAGGAGCGCGAGGCGGCAAAACGTGTCGCCCTGACCAGGACATTGTCTGAGGCGCTCGAAAAGCGAGGCATTTCGCCCGGTCGAACAAGCCTGGCGTCCCATCTCGCGCTGGGTGCCCTGTCACATGCACTGGCCGCATGGTTTGCTGAACCTGACACTTCACTCAAAATCCATCTGGATCGAGCGTTCGCCGAAATGAAGGCGCTGACATCGGTCCGGTAAGGGCCTTGCGCAACTGCAAATGAATCAGGAGCCGCGCATGTCCCACTATCTGGTCGAACTCTATACGCCCAATGCCACCTGGAAAGCGTTTCCTAGGGAGCAGCGCCAGCAGTTCTTGAGGGGCATTCAAGCCGCAATGGGTGGGCTTTCCGGCTTGTGTATTGAGGTGCTGGTATTGGGCAGGATCGAGCGGGGCATTGATCACGTCAGCGAGCACTGTTTCCTGGGTATCTGGCGCTTTCCTGGTGCCCAAGCGCGAGATGCGCTGCTGGCGGGCATTCAGGCCAGCGGCTGGTACGGCTCTTTCGACCATGTGAATGCCACCGCCAGCGATACGCGCGACATCGCCAGCCATCTTTCTGAGTTGGTGGCATTCTGAGAAATTGGCCGTGGCGCTGCGCCGCCTCCACGATTTCCAGGTCGTAACTAAAAAGGCTCTACTCCGGTTGCATCAACTTAGGGTTCTGAATCTGTTGCGATATTCGGCCGGCGTGGTGTCCAACGTCCTGCGGAATGCGCGGTTGAGCGTGTCAGTGGTGTTGAAGCCGCAGACCTCCGCAATGCGGCCCAGCGGTTCATCCGTGGTTTCCAGCCGATTTCGCGCTATCTCGACACGTACCGATTCGATGTAAGCGGCAGGCGTCGTATTCAGTTCCGTCTTGAAAAGACGGGTCAGTTGCCGGTCGCTGACGTGCGCCTGCTCGGCTAGGTCGGCGATGGTGATGGGCTGGCCGACGTGGCTCATGATGTAGTGGCGTAGTGCGTCCATGCGCCGCGTCGTCGAGGCTGGCTCCAGCGAAGCACTGAACTGGCTTTGTCCGCTCGGGCGCTTGAGGAACATCACGAGTTGGCGTGCCACGCGCAAGGCCAGCCGTTCCCCAAAGTCGTCGGCGACCAAGGCAAGCGCGAGGTCCAGGCAAGCGGTTAGACCGGCGCCGGTCCAGACATTGCGGTCGCGGATGAAGATCGGATCAGCATCAACCTTGACCGCCGGGTGGTCCTCGGCAAGCTGCTGCGCGGTGGACCAATGAGTGGTGGCCCGCCGGCCGTCCAGCAGGCCCGCCGCGGCCAGCACATGCGCGCCCACACACACGGACGCGGTGCGTCGGGTGTTGGCCGCGAGCGTCTTCACCCACTGAACCACAGAAGAAGGTTCCACGACGGCGCGCACACGGCGCTCTTTATCGACTTCGACGGCGCCGGGCACCACGAGGGTGTCGATCCTACGGTGAGCCAGGTCCGCGAACGTGGCGTCGGGCAGCACACGCACGCCAGCCGAGGTCATAACGGGTGCCAGCGTCTCAGTTGCCAGTACCACCTGGTAGCCCGTCGGCTCGTCCATCTCACGCTGCAGCAGCGAGAACACTTCCGCCGGGCCGGTCACGTCCAGCAAATCGACGCGCTCGAACAGGACGATGACGATGAGGCGCTTGATGTGTGCCATGAGAGCGGTGAAGTCGTGATGTCTGAATCTGCATGTTATATGACATTGCGGACATTTGACGACGTTCTTAGCATGGAGAGGTGGCCAGTTCCGATGGCCCGGAATTCACCAATTTCTCATTGCAAGGAAGGACAACCATGAACACTTCGACCACGCTTCGCCAACTCAACGGACTGGAGGCTGCGCCCGCCACGCTGGCCAACGCCACCCTGATCCTGGTGGACTACCAGAACACCTATACGCGCGGTGTCATGGAGCTGACCGGATGGAAAGCGGCCCTGGCTTCGGCATCCGAATTGCTGGGCCGAGCACGCGCGGCCGGCGCCAAGGTCATCCACGTCGTCCATGATGGTGGGAAAGGTTCGCCCTATGATCTCGACGATGAGGTCGGAAAGATCCATTCCATGGTCGCGCCCATCGAGGGCGAGCCCATCGTCGTCAAGACGGCGCCCAATGCTTTCTTCAATACCGACCTGGGCGAGCGCGTGGATGCGGCGGGCAACAAACAGGTCATTGTCATCGGGTTCATGACCCATATGTGCGTGACGTTCACCGCCGAGGGTGCGTTCCTGCGCGGCAACCAGCCGACCGTGGTGGCCAATGCCTGCGCGACGCGGCCCATTCGCACGCACGTGGTGGACGTGTCGGCCGAGACACTACACGAGAGTGCGCTGGCGACTATTGCAGACCTCTATGCCGTGGTGGCGCGCTCGGGGTCGTCTTTGTGCTGAAAGGCGTCAGAGATTTTCAAGGCGCTTGCTCATTGTGTTCAGCGCTGGACCTCGCTGCACCAATACCACCAACGAACCAATGAGCAACAAAACGAATAAAGCCAGGCTCCAAATCGAATAGTCTATGCCGAGCACATGCACCACGGCCTCCGAGCAGGTGGCAAAGATCCCGAACAACCATGGAACACCCGCGTCCAAACCCATGGCGCTCATGAATCGGTCAGCAAAATCTCAGGGCTAATTCAGCGATTCAGCGAGCGCGCACAACCTATGCCGGTGGGCATGGCACAAAATCTCCTTACGGCACTCGATCGCTTGGTCGACATGGGAGACCGTCGGGCGGCCAGCGTTCAGTTGAGTGAGGTCTTTCGTTCAATGCGCGTAGCGAACGCTTAAGCCTCCGTGCGAGCGCTGGTCCTCAGTCGGCCAATGGTGATGATATGCACTGCATTGAAAAGCGGGAGGCGCGGAACGCCTGAAAAGTTGGCGCATCAGGCGGACGTTGCGCAATTAGACAGTATGATTGAGGTGCCAAGGGGGCAGACAGGGGAGCGCGGTATTTGCCGGGAGGCGTCCGGTTTGTTCCGCCGTTGTGTGGAGGTAGATTTGGGGGGGGGCGGGCATTGCCGCATCGGCCGAACCCTTGTGGGACGGGCCTGAGCGGCCACGATGTGAACCCCACCCGGCGCTCGTAGCGGCCAACGTCTGCGGCGGGTTCCTCGGTCAGGTTCAGCGGGGTGGTCGCCGCGACGTGGCTAGCTGCTGGAGCCTTCAGGCGGCTCAGCACGTTGAGCACGTGATCGCCGCTGGAACGGCCCGAGTCGAGTGTCACCTGGACGGCCTGCAATACCGCATCGAGCCCGTGCTCATGTACGGCACCCAGAACCTGCGTCATGACGCGATCTCCGCCGGGATGCCTCAGCGTGCCGCTGCAATTCCAGAAGCGGCTGGAGCATCGTCGCAAACGGCGCGCCGTTGCGCAGTGCGCCGGGCTTGCGCTCGACCAGCGTGATGTAGTGCTGCCAGTCGTAGAACGTCAGGTGTCGCTCGAAGCTGCGAGTGTGACGGGGAGTCTCCCGGTCATCGGCGATGACGCTCAGCAGCACCGGATAGCAGCGCACGCTCACGAGCTGGTTCACGAACTCGGTCGGCACGCTGTAGCGGTTGCGCTGGAAGTGGATCAGACCCGTCAATGACACGCGCAGGATCTGCTCGACATAGCTGTCGAACGGGCGGGGGTTGGGCATCAGCCGTGTGCGTTCATCCTCAAGCACATCCTCGACGCTCAGCTCCGGCCACTGCGGGTGTGGCATCTTCCACGCCTGGCGGCACCGGTCTGCAACCCATGCGTTCAGTGTTTCGAGCGAATCCCAGCGATGCTGCACGGCGTCGTGCCAGATCTGCCGGCGCCGGTCCTGTACGTTCTTCTCAACGATGCCTTTCTCCCAGCCGGCCGCACGGTTGCAGAACTCTGGCTCGAACAGGTAATGGCTGCACATCGCCTCGAAGCGGGCGTTGATCGTGCGCGCCTTGCCGCGCCCGACCCTGTCTACCGCGGTCTTCATGTTGTCGTAGATGCCGCGGCGCGGCACGCCGCCGAAGGCGGCAAACGCCCTGGCGTGTGCATCGAACAACATCTGGTGACTCTGGGTTGGGTAGGCCACCAGCCAGAACGCGCGGCCGGCGTTCAGCTTCATATGGGCGACCTCAAGGCGTCGGCGCAGCCCGCCCACGAAGGCGTATTCGCAACTCCGGTCGAACTGAAAGGTCTCGCCCAGCTCGAACGCCAGCGGAACATAAGCCTGACGGTGTGGAGCCTGCGTTTGCTGCTCGCGCCAGCGCCGCACGAATATGCTCACACGCGTGTAGCTGCCAGCGTAGCCCTGTGCGCGGATCGCCTCGAACATGAAACGCGCTGTGCGGCGCTCGCGTTTGGGCCGGTGGCTGTCGGTCTTCAGCCATTCCTCAAGCTGGCTGGGCCCATTCGCTCACTACACCCGGACTGACCCGCTTCGGGTACTTCGACTCGGCCGCCTCCGGTTGCCGCAGCCACGTGCGGATCGTGTTGCGGGACAGCCCCGTGCGCCGCGCGATCTCCTGCAGCGGCACCTTCTCGCGGAAATACATCCGCCTGATCTTGGCCAGCATACCCACCCTGATCACCTCTGTATCCCCTGCTCAAATATTGAGCATGACATTCAATCACGTGGGTCAACTCTGCGCGACCGCTAATATTATATGCTCTTTTTATTGCCTCCATATTTGCGATCTCTGCGCTAGCAGGGGAAGGAATGCCGCTTTGATAAATTTCATAATCGGTAATCCTCATCTATGTGGCACAGTGAATACATTTCCTGTTTGCTTGATGTGAATGTTAAAAGGCTTGATGAAAAAATAATACCTAAAGTATTCTCATTCAATGCTCAAGGTTTAAGTCGACTGCTGAATACTTTTCGATACCTCACGGGCGATAGCGAATATTGCTTCTGGAACTGATGCCGCATGGCGGAGGTAGATGCATACCCAGCAATGCGCGCAATTTCTTCCATAGA